>NZ_JBHVHF010000023.1:24147-48884 GCF_042800315.1 Streptomyces sp. NPDC057638 | reverse complement strand
GGTCAGCGGTGGCCGCCTCTTCATATGTCGCACGGGTCCTCGGAGAGGCCGGGAACGCGCCGAGGTTCTCCCTCCGGGCCTCGGCGCGGCACGCGCGTCTCTGTGGGGCGCACAGGGCCACGACGCGCTTCCTGGGGGCTGTCGCCACAGGGACCCCAGCGGGGGCTGCCCAGCCTCCTGGGCCGCTGGGGGGAGACAGCGCGTGCCAGGGCACGGCGGGCAGGCGGGGGTTTGACGGCACGACCAGGGGTGCGCGTGATGATCCCGGGTGTCCTCAGGGGCTGTGAGGTGTCGCGTGACGAGAGCACCGGGCCACGGCGCGGCGATCAGCGATCGGCCAGTTCCTTCGCCGCCTCGGTGAGGTCCTTGGCGGTGTCGATGGCGCGCCAGTACGCGCCATTCGGCAGGGGGTAGCCCGCGAGACGGCGTTCCCGGGCGAGTCCGGGGAAGGTGGTGCGCTCGTGGTCGCCCTGGTCGGGCAGGAGGCCGGTGAAGGCCGCGGAGAAGACGTACACGCCCGCGTTGATGAGGTAGGGCGACGGCGGCGCCTCGATGAAGTCGGTGATGTGACCGAAGGCGTCGGTCTCGACGGCGCCCCAGGGGATCCGGGGACGGGCGAGGGCGAGCGTGGCGGTGGCGTCGCGCTCGGCGTGGAAGGCGGCCATCTCGCGCAGCGAGAAGCGGGTCCAGATGTCGCCGTTGGTGGCGTACCAGGGGAGGTCGGGCCGGGGCAGCCGGGCGGCGGCGTACTTGAGGCCACCGCCGCGGCCGAGCGGCTCGTTCTCGACGACCGTGGTGACGCGCAGCGGCAGATCGGCGGTCTCCAGCCAGCTCTGGAGAACATCGGCGAGATGGCCGCAGGAGATGACGGCGTCGGTCACGCCCTCGGCTGCCAGCCAGGACAGCTGGTGGCCGATGATCGGGGTCCCGGTCCCCGGGATCTCGACCATCGGCTTGGGGCGGTCGTCGGTGTACGGGCGCAACCGTGAGCCCTGGCCGCCCGCCAGGATCACGGCCTGCGTCGGATACGTAGGCGTATGCATGCCGTGAACGATATGCGGCGCCGGTCGCGGGAGGCGGATCAGCTCCCCTGGGTGCGCTGCGCGACTCCGTACGCGAACGAGGTGTCGCAGACGGGCTTCGAGTAGCTCTGGGCGCGGGTGGGGCCGAAGCGGTCGACGGCGGCCTGGCCGAGCGCGCGGGCGATGGACATGCAGTGCTGGGCGAGGGAGGGGCGCGACTCCACGACCCTCTGGAGGTGGGTCAGGGCGACGCCAGGGTCCTTCTCCTGGAGTTCGGTGAGGAGCTTGTCGCGCAGGACGTCCTGGGGGGCGCGCGACGTGGCGCGCACGGAGACGTTCTGGGAGGAGGTGGTGAGCAGCTGGGTCTCACGGGACTGGCCCGCCCACGGGACGCTGGTGACCGCGAGGGTTCCGGAGAGCACCAGGACGACGGGCAGGACGAGGGCGAGGGTGCGGCCGATTCGGCGTGCTGTGTGGGTCACGGGGGCGACTGTAGCGGGCAGTGATGATTTGGAGACATTCAGTCACTCTGGTGGGGGATGGTTCGATGAACTCTTTCGAATCATGGGTTGACGTCATGTCCTGAAATGCCGGACGAGTGAGGGGCTTTGGCCGGATATGCGAGTGGCCCCGCGCGAGACGCGCGGGGCCACTGCGGAGGATCACGCACCCGTCAGGGGCGCATGGTGCCCAGCCGGTGAGCCGCCCGGTGCGTGGACCGTGCGGTCCGTGAGCGGCTCAGACGCTGCGGGGCTCAGTCGGTCAGACGCTCACCGGTGGAGGTCGAGAAGACGTGCAGCTCGCCCACGCGCGGGACGACGTGCAGCTCGGCGCCCTTCTCCGGCACGGCACGGCCGCCCACGCGGACGACGAGGTCCTTGTGCTCGCCGCCGACCTGGGCCGAACCGTAGACGAAGCCGTCGGCGCCCAGCTCCTCGACGACGTTCACGGAGACCGCGAGACCGGCCGGGGCGTCCTTGGAGTCCTTGGAGAGGGAGGCGGCGGCCTCGCTGTTGTGCTCCAGGACGTCGAAGTGCTCGGGGCGGACGCCGACGGTGACGGTGGTGTCACCGCGGTCGGCGGCGGCCGTCAGCGCCTCGCGCGAGACGGGCACGACGCTGTTGCCGAACTTCACACCGCCGTCGGTGATCGGCACCTCGACCAGGTTCATCGCCGGGGAGCCGATGAAGCCCGCGACGAACATGTTGGCCGGGCGGTCGTACATGTTCCGCGGGGTGTCGACCTGCTGGAGCAGACCGTCCTTGAGCACCGCGACGCGGTCGCCCATGGTGAGGGCCTCGACCTGGTCGTGGGTGACGTAGACGGTGGTGATGCCGAGACGGCGCTGGAGGGACGCGATCTGCGTACGGGTGGAGACACGCAGCTTGGCGTCGAGGTTCGACAGCGGCTCGTCCATGAGGAAGACCTGCGGCTCGCGGACGATGGCACGGCCCATCGCCACACGCTGGCGCTGACCGCCGGAGAGCGCCTTCGGCTTGCGGTCGAGGTACGGGGTGAGGTCGAGGATCTTGGCGGCCTCTTCGACCTTCTTGCGGATCTCCGCCTTGTTGACGCCGGCGATCTTGAGCGCGAAGCCCATGTTGTCGGCGACGGTCATGTGCGGGTAGAGCGCGTAGTTCTGGAACACCATGGCGATGTCCCGGTCCTTCGGCGGCAGGTGCGTGACGTCGCGGTCGCCGATGCGGATGGCGCCGCCGTTGACATCCTCAAGCCCGGCGAGCATCCGCAGCGAGGTGGACTTGCCGCAGCCGGAGGGGCCGACGAGGACGAGGAACTCGCCGTCCGCGATGTCGATCTGGAGCTGGTCGACGGCGGGCTTCTCCGAGCCCGGGTAGATCCGGGTCGCCTTGTCGAACGTGACGGTAGCCATGGAGGTGTTTCCCTTCACCGGCAGGAACGTGCCGGACGATCCGAGTAAAGGATTGGTGTAGTCCACCTGAGTGGGTTGGAGGCGACGCTACCTGGCGTTTTCTCGTCTGTCAGTAACGGGATGGGAACGAGATTCCCCGTGGGGCCGGGGGCGGGGTTGGTTACACTGCTGTGGCTGCCTCCTTAGCTCAGCTGGCCAGAGCAACGCACTTGTAATGCGTAGGTCGTCGGTTCGAATCCGACAGGGGGCTCGGGTGAGCCCCCAGGTCATACACGTTGTGACCTGGGGGTTTCTCGTTTCCAGGGGTGTTGGTGGCGGGTGTTGGGGTGGGCTGGTCGGGGGTGGGTGAGCCCGAGGTGAGCCCTTCGGTGCGGGAGATGGCCCTGGGGACGAGCCGGGCGGTGGCTTCGGCGGCCTCGGCGGCGACTTCGGGAAGCACGCTCTGGTAGATGTCGCGGGTGATGCGGGTGTCACTGTGGCCGAGCGTCTCGGAGACGATCTTGATGTCGACTCCGGCCGCGAGCATGAGGGTGGCGGCGCCGTGGCGGAGATCGTGGAGCCGGACCGGTGGCAGGCCACTGAGGTTCACGAGCCGTTCGAAGTGGTCGGAGAGCCAGCCCGGGTGGAGCCACTCGCCGTTCTCCTGGGTGAAGACGCGGCCGGTGTCCTGCCACGCCTCGCCCCACGCGAGGCGCTCGGTTGCCTGTCGGGCGAGATGGGTCCGCAGGACCGTGGCGGTGTCGGTATCGAGCGCGATCACGCGGGAGCCGCTGTCCGTCTTCGGCTCGCTCTCGCGCACCTCCCAGCCGTCCTGGACGAGCTGGGTGGCGATGGTGAGCGCCTTGGCCGGGGCGTTGATGTCCTGCTTCCGTACGCCGCACGCCTCACCGCGCCGGAGCCCCCGGAAGGCGATCAGGTGGAAGAGCGCGTAGAGCCGGTCCTCGGCGATGAAGTCGAGGAACGCCCCGGTCTGCTCCGGGGTCCACACCATGACGGGTGACGGCTTCTCGCCGGTCGCGCGCCACCGCTCCACCAGGTCGGGGGTCCAGATGAGGGCCTTGGGCCGCTTTCCGGGCTCCAGCTCGACATGGGCGGCGGGGTTGAAGGTGATGATCCCCTGGGGGATCGCGTCGTTCAGGGCGGCCCTGAGCGTGGCACGGATGTGGATCTGGGTGGAGGGCCCGGTGGTGCGCCGGAAGGGCGCCATGAGGGCCAGGGCCTCCCGCTTGCCCCTCCGCGCGCCCCTGCCCCGGGTCCGTCCCAGTTCCGCGACGGCTTCGCGGCGGAGCGCGTTGGCTTCGAGGATCTCCAGGTTGGTGGCGCTGATCGCGGCGAACATCTCATCGAGATGGGGGACGCGGAGCCGGTCGAGACGCAGATGCCCGATGCGGGGCTTGAGGTGCACGCGTATATCGCACGCGTAGCGGTCGTGGCCGCTCTTGCGGAGCCGCTTCTTTCCCGCAAGCCAGAGATCGAGCCACTCGCCCACGGTGAGATGGGCGGTGAGGGACTGGCCGGTGCCGAACTTCCGTTTCGTCTCGTCGTAGTCCGGCAGGGGCTCGCGCGTGGCCGAGACGGACTCCAGGAGATCACCGACCCTGGTGCGCCCTTCGGTGTCGTCCCTGCCGGGGATGCCGAGGAGGGCGCGGACGGCGTCCAGGTCGGCTTGCGCCTTGTTGGCGGTCTCGTATCCACCCCGGCGGAAGGTGCGGCGGGTGCCGTCCTGGCGGGGCGGGAGTTCCTGGCGCACGTTCCATTGGCCGTGGCGACGCTGTGAGAACTTGGGGCAGGACTGGCCCCACTGTTTGCCCGTGGCCGGGTTACGGCAGGCGCAGCGACGGAACGTCGAACCTTTCACTGAGAGTCCTCCTCGCTCTCGCGGGGCGCGTCTGGGATCTCGTCGGCGGGCTCGCCCGCTGTCTCCGGTAGTGGCTCCTGGCCGACGCCATAGCCTGTGTATTCGACGGAGCCATCGGGGTTCGTGTGGCCCCGGACGTTGGTCATCTCCGTGAGCCAGCGCCAGTCCTCCCGTACGGGTGCGTCCAGGTGGGTCAGCGGGTCGGGGAGCGACGGCAGGCGCAGACCGTCCTTCCGCAACCGGTCCCGCTCACGGCGGATGTGCGGCTCGTACGAGGTGGCGAGCCGGTCCTCCTCCCTGGCCCGTTCGTGCAAGCTCTCGCGCTGCTCCTCCGTCGTCTCGGGGAGTTGGGCGTGCTTCATGGAGGCGCGGGCCCGCATCCGGGCGCGCTGCCAGTGCTTGACGAGGTCCTCCAAGGCTCGGTAGCTCATCAGTCCGGCGCGGTCGTCCTGCCACTCCTCGATGGCGGCCAAGGAGACCCCGAAGGGCGACTCCCCTTCGGGAACGTTGACCGCCCGGTAAGCGAGCGGCCCCTCTCCGGTCACCCACTGCATGGCCGCGTACGGGGGGATGGCGTGACCGGGCACGATCTCCACCTCTCCCTCTTCGGCCACCGGGCAGAGCAGTGCTACGGGCGCCACGCCAAGGGCTTTGGCCAGGACAAGCCACTCGGGTACGGAGACGGTGGGGCGCCGCCCGCTCTCGAAGTTGGCGAGCACCGACCGGGCCATGGGGAGCCCCAGTTCGGCGCACCGGTCGGAGAGTTGTTGGGCGCTCATGCCGAGCGCGGTTCGGTGATGCCGGACCTGTGCGGCGATGGCCTTGGAGAAGCTCGCCGCCCATGTGTCATCGGTTGTCATGGAGAATCACAATACCTGGATTGATTGACATCGAACAGCGCTAGACGTGATTCTGTGATGAAGAAGCAACGACTGATGAGGAGTTGCCACGTGACATCACAGATAGAGGTCGAGGGGAAGAGCCTCACGCGAGGCATGACCCAGGACGAACTCCTGGCCCTGCCGGTGAGCGTCTCCCTGGAGACCGCGAACCGCGCCCTGAGCCTGGGGAGGACCACGGGGTACGAACTCGCCCGGCGCGGTGAGTACCCCGTGAGACTGCTCCGCCTGGGGAACGCCTATCGCGTCGCCCGCGCGGATCTGCTCCGCTACTTGGGTGTTGACGCGGACCGGCGCGGGTCTGGGGTGCCGGAGAGGCGCTCATGAACGCGCTCCCATGGGTCACGCGACGGGTGCCGCACTCAGTCGTGACACGGCCCCCGGGGCCGAGCGCCGCCGCGTCGCGATGGTTCATCCGTCTGCTGGAGAGCGCCTGAGAGGGGGGTAGGCCATGTTCTCCTCGCGGAGCGTCGGTGACGATCGTGAGCGGGTTCCGTCCGCCCCTCCGGAGGCGTTGGCGGAGGAGGTGACCGGTCTGCGGGCGGAGGCGCAGATAGCCGCGCTGGAGGTCACCGAGTGGCCCGTGTACGGGTCGTTGGCGTGGCTTCGGCTGAGCCCTCGCGATCCGCGCTGCTACGCGGCCACGCTGGAAGCGGCGGAGCGGTACCGGCGTGCGGAGGCGGACCGGGTACGCCATGAGTGGCTCATGGATCACGATCCCGAGGTCTGGTGGCGGGAGGCGATCGGGGGAGCCGATGCCATTGCCGCCCGACTGGGGCGCGCGCTCGCGGCGCGCCGTACGGTCGGTGAGATCCGCGCCGCGCGGCACCGGAGCCAGGTCAGTGTCCCGCGTCCGCTTCGCGCTACTCCGGGGTGGCCACCGGTCGCCGTTCCGGGTCAGCCGGGGCGGTACCTCACTGCGGGCGGGGAGGGAGGGTGACCACCGCATACGAAGATGTCGTGCCGCCCGGCGACATCCTGACCGCAGGTCTGGACGCTCCCGCCGAGGACAGCGACCACGTGGACATTGACTGGGGTGATGTCGAACCCCAGCACGCGGCGCAGCACGCTCCCTCCGCGTTCACGCCCGGGGGAGCGTTCTTCCACAAAGTGCCGGACATCCCGCCCACGGTGTGGGGGGCGGGTAGCGATGTCCTATGGGCGGAGGGAGAAGCGTTGCTGGTCGCCGCGCCCCAGGGGGTGGGCAAGACCACGCTGTCCCACCAGCTGATCAGGGCGCGGCTGGGGCTCCAGGACAGTGTCCTTGGGTTCCCGGTGGCCCCGGGGCGGCGGGTGCTGCTCCTGGCGATGGACCGACCGGGGCAGACCCGGAGGGCCGGTCACCGGATCTTCGCCGGGGATGACCCCGCGCTCCTGGACGACCGGCTGATCGTCTGGGAGGGCCCGCCTCCGTACGATCTGGCGAAGCAGCCGGACATCCTCGCAGCCCTGTGCGCCAAGGCGAGGGCGGACACAGTGGTGGTCGACAGCGTCAAGGACGCGGCCCTGGGGCTGGCGGAGGACGCGGTGGGCGCCGCGTACAACCGCGCCCGGCAAAAGGCGCTCGCCGAAGGCGTCCAGGTGCTGGAGAACCACCACGTGATCAAGCGGGGGCCGAACGGGGCGAAGCCGAACACGCTCGCCGATGTCTACGGGTCGACATGGATCACGTCCGGGGCGGGGTCGGTGGTGATGCTCTGGGGTGAGGCGGGAGACCCGATCGTGTCCTTCCGGCATCTCAAGCAGCCGGTGAACGAGGTGGGGCCCTTCGACCTCATCCATGACCATGAGGCGGGAACGACATCGGTGAAGGACGCGGTGGATCTCCTTGGCCTGGCCAGGATGGGTGGGGTGCACGGGCTGACCGTGATCGGCGCGGCAGAAGCGCTTTACGGGACACAGAAGGTCGAGCGTGCTCAGAAGGAGAAGGCGCGGCGGAAGCTCGACGGCATGGTCAAGACCGGGAAGCTGACCAGGAAGGCGCCCCTGGCTTCCGGTGACCCCGCTCGCTACTACCTCGCCCGTGCCGATGCGGTCTGACCGGCGGGGGTACACGCCCGGGGTACACGCACCCGGTCCCCGTGTACCCGCACGGTCCCCCCGCACGCAGGTGCACGGGTCCTGCATCGCCGCAGGTCAGAACCTACACGTGGGGGTGCATGCACCCACACGCGCTCGGTGCGCACGGTTCCCACCTCTTTAAGAGGTGGGAACCGTGCACCCTCACCGCAGAACACCAGAAGCCCATCCGGTTCCTGGCCCTTCCCGCGTGTGTGAGGGCGCCAACGCCCTGACCGCCAACCCGGGGTTCGCTGCGGGGTGCGACCGGTCGCGACGGCTTCCGCGCGCGCGGGGCTGGTGATGGAGGTGGGCCCCGCCCCCGGGCGTGGGGGCGGGGCCCGGGGCGGTGAGCGCGTTACCGCCCCCTGCCCGGGGTGACGGATCCCCGGGGCCCGCTCGCCCGGTGAACCGGGGACGGCGAGCGAGTCAGAGAGACCGCCCCGCCCGTGGCGCTGGCTCACGGCCACGGGCGGGACGGGTGGGCGCGCCTCGGACCCGACCAGAATCGAGCCGCGCCCGTGCGGGAGGCAGTGCGAGCCCCGCACATCACCGGTTGTGGCAGCCGGTGGACCTGGGTGGGGTTCCGTCTCCCGGAAGGTGGGTGGAGACGGAACCCCAAGGGGGTGGCCACCGAGTCCACCCGCAGCCCCGGGGACACAGTCCCGGGACGTGCGTGCTCACCTCGGGGGTGAGCGGTCAGGGAGGGCCCCGCCCGGTCGTGGTGCGGCTACCGGGCGGGGCGGGCGGGTGTGAGCACCCCCAGTGCGTCCGCCCGGAGCCCCCGTCCGCAGGAGCCCCCCATGCACCGCCCGGCACTGCCGGACGGGATCAATGGATCTGTGGCCCCACCCACTCAGCGAGAAAGGCGGGTGGGGCCACCCCGGGGACCGCACGCACCCCGGGCCGCTCCCCAACCCCTCATCCAAAGCCGGGAAGCGACTGTGCGGCTCCCGTCCCGGTCGTCGGCACAGACACCGGACCGGAGCCTGACTGCGGGCCGCAGGAGCGCTACGGCAGGAACGAGGGCACCCACTCGGTACGGAGGAGCACCGCCCCCGCCAGGACGACCGAGGTCCCCAGGGTCAGCGCGCAGTAGAGGAACCCCTCCACCGCATCACCTAACCGACTCCTCCGGTGCGCCCCCATCACGGCCTCGGATCCCTGGACGCCACATCCGGACGGGCGCCACTTCCCCCGCCCGCGTCCACCTGCTCCAGGTCGTCCCCGTCCAGGGCGACCGTCTCCGGCGCCCGCAACCCCGGCGCGACCAACGCGGGCTCCGACTCCGTCGCGGACAGCGCCGCCTTGATGTCCTCGTACAGGGCACGGAGATTGCCCGGGGTGAGGGTCAGCGCCGCGTCCACGCGATGCCCATTCGTCGTCAGCCCGAACGGGACCATGAACACGGGAGGCTGACCATTCAGCTCCACCCGGTACAGCAGAGTTCCGCCGGGGGCGGTGTTCGGCCACGCGTTCGCAATGGAGTCGGGCGGCGGACAAGGCATGGCAACAACCTCTTCTCGGGGAGGTGGGGGGCGGTTCGCCTGTGGTTACAGCCTGGGGGCGCGCCGGTACCCTCCGGAAGGGGTCCCAGGTTTACGAAACCTGCCGTAAAGAAAGGGAGTTGGGGTTGGGAGTCGACACGTCAAGATCGCTTGCGGCCCTGTACGGCGATCGAGTTAAGCGGGCGCGAGCGGCGGCGGGGCTGACCCAAGCGGCGCTGGGAGCCCTGGTGCACGTCGCCAACACACGCATTGCGCAGATCGAGGGAGCCAAGGGCGCTCGCCCGCCACTGGACCTGGCTCGTCGGCTTGACACGGTTCTGCGGGCGGACGGGCTGCTGATCGACCTCTGGCCACATCTCTATCGAGAGGTCTACCCGGAGTGGTCGCAGGAGTACATGGAATCGGAGCAGCGAGCGGTCAAGATCCTGGCCTACGCGGGTCAGTCAGTGCACGGGCTTCTTCAGACCCCCGAGTATGCGCGCGCAATGCTCCGTCTCGGTAAGACGATCCGGACGAAAGAGAAACTGGAAGAGCAAGTCGCGCAACGATTGGCGCGACAGGAACGCCTTGTTGGGGATGACCCGCCAATTCTGAAGGTAATTCTTGATGAGGCGGTACTCCGGCGACCGGTAGGCGGACCAGAAGTGATGCGAAGCCAGTTGCGGGCGCTGCTCCAGGCCGCTGAGCTGCCAAAAGTGAAGATCCACGTCCTGCCTTTCGAGACAGGGGAGCACGGGGCGATGGGCGGATCACTCCACCTGGTGACCTTGCCGGACGAAACGAGGATCGCTTATACGGAAGGCGCGGACACGGGGACTCTTTTTCGGGAGCCGAAATTGGTTGAGCCCTACGTGACCTCTTATGACGAACTTGCCGCTGAGGCTCTACCATCGGGCATGTCGTTGACCTTGATCCGTTCCGCTATGGAGGGCAAAACGGATGCGCGCTTCAGTCGATCACAGCTCCGCCGCTTGGCGACGGTCCAGCTACAGCAATCAAGAGGGGGGCGCGTGCGTGGAGGTGGCCGACGGCGTTCCGGGGGCGGTGCCGGTGCGTGACAGCAAGGTGCAGAACGGCCCCGTGGTCGTGGTGGGCGCGGCCGCGTGGAGCGCGTTCGTCCAGGACGTGAAGCGCTGACCCTCGTACGCCTTCCCGCTGACGTACGGGTGGCCCCGGGGTCGGTACCCCCGGGGCCACCGTCATGTGATGTCGGACACCCCTCTACCGTCTCCCACCACCCATTTCATGAGGTGGAGAGTGAGCCCGAGGTGAGCCCGGATGCCTTGGGGAGGGGCGGCACGGGCCGAACGGAACTGATCAGGTCACCCTCTCTGACCAGGACGGACCGACTTCTACCGGATCTTGCGACATCAACGGGCCGCCTTCGTATTGGACTTGTAATGCGTAGGTCGTCGGTTCGAATCCGACAGGGGGCTCGGGTGAGGGCCAGGTCAGAACTCTTCTGACCTGGCCCTTTGCGTTTCAGAGGATGCGGCGTCGGCGGCGGGCGCGGGCGGCGCGGGGGGTCCCGGTCTCTGTTCGAGTCTCAGTGGGGGCGGGTGAGGCTGGTTGGGAGGGGGTTTGTGGGTGGTGCCGGCGAGTCCGGTGGGGGGTCCGTCGGGGTGGGGGTGGGCGGTCGGGGAGGTGGGGCTTCGGGGATGCTTGGGGGTGGGTGCAACTTTTCGTGGCCCCTGGCGCGTTCTCCGGGGGTGGGGGCGGAGTGCGAGGGGGTGGCGGGATGGGGTGTTCCGGTGGTGGCCGTCGCCACGGCCGTACCTCGCCGGTCGCGGGAACCAGGGCCGCCGGTGGTGCCTCCTCAACAGTGCGGGATCTGATCGAGGAGTGGCCGCCGTGACGTGAGAGCGGGGCCTGTCCGGCCGTGACAGCCCGGGGTTCCCCTGGAGGGCGCCCTCCGAGAAAGTCCATAACTAAGCAAAAGGTTTATTTCATGCCAGTGAAACGCTTCGGCAAGGACCGCTCCGGGAGGGGGCGGGCCGCCAGGTTCCTCGGCATCAGCGCGCTCTCGGGAGCGGTGCTGGCGGGAATCGCGCTGCCCGCCGTGGGGGCGGTCGGGCTCGCGGCCAAGGGAATGGCCAGTAAGTTCGACGAGCTGCCGTCCAATCTGAAGCGTCCTCCGCTCAGCCAGCGCACCACCATCCTGGACGCCAAGGGCGACACCATCGCCTCGGTCTACTACCGCGACCGTACGGTCGTCCCGCTCACGGACATCTCCCCGTATATGCGCAAGGCGATCGTCGCGATCGAGGACTCGCGCTTCTACGAGCACGGGGCGATCGACCTCAAGGGCATCCTGCGCGCGCTCAACAGCAACGCCCGCTCGGGCGAGGTCACCCAGGGCGCCTCCACGCTGACGCAGCAGTATGTGAAGAACGTCTTCGTGGAGGAGGCCGGGAACGACCAGGCGAAGTTCGCCGAGGCCACCCAGCAGACGCCCGGACGCAAGATCCGCGAGCTGAAGTACGCGATCCAGGTCGAGGAGGAGCTCGGCAAGGAGAAGATCCTGGAGAACTACCTCAACATCACCTTCTTCGGCCAGCAGGCCTACGGTGTCGAGGCGGCCTCCAAGCGCTACTTCTCCAAGTCGGCCAAGGATCTGAAGCTGGAGGAGGCCGCGCTGCTCGCGGGGCTGGTCCAGTCGCCGAGCGTGTTCGACCCGGTCAACTCCCCGCAGGCGGCGACCAAGCGGCGGAACATCGTCCTCCAGCGGATGGCCGAGGTCGGCGCCGCGCCCCAGGCGGAGGTGGACCGGGCGAAGGCCACCCCGATCCAGCTCAAGGTGTCCAAGCCGAAGAACGGCTGCATCACGGCGGTCAAGGGCGCGGGCTTCTTCTGTGACTATGTGCGCAAGGTCTTCCAGTCCGACCCCGTCTTCGGCAAGACCCCGGAGGAGCGGACGGAGATCTGGAGCCGCGGTGGGCTGACGATCAAGACCACCCTGGACCCGAAGGCGCAGGACTCGCTCCAGAAGTCGGTCAAGGAGCATGTCTTCAAGTCGGACAAGGTCGCCGCGGCCATGACCATCGTCGAGCCCGGCACCGGCAAGATCCAGGCGATGGGCCAGTCGCGTCCGTACGGCTTCGGCAAGAACGAGAGCGAGATCAACTACTCGGTCGACCGGAAGCGGGGCGGCTCGAACTTCGGCTTCCCCGTCGGGTCGACCTTCAAGCCGTTCGTCGCCGCGGCCGCGCTGGAGGAGGGGCGGCCGGTGAACCAGAGCTACACCTCCCCGTACCGCATGCCCTACCCCGACCGTATCGCCAGCTGTGGCGGGAAGAACTGGCGCAACGGTGGCGGTGCCACCGTGCAGAACGAGCTCCAGAGCGAGGTCGGGCCGTACCCGCTGCGGACGGCGATGGCGAAGTCCGTCAACACCTACTTCGTCCAGATGATCGAGGACATCGGTCTCTGCCCGGTCGTCGGTATGACGAACAAGCTCGGACTCTTGCAGGGCAATGGCGCCAAGCTCCCCGTGGAGCCCTCGGCGCTCACCCTCGGTTCCAACGGCATGTCCCCGCTGACCATGGCGAGCGCGTACGCGGCCTTCGCCAACCGGGGCACCTACTGCACCCCGATCGCCATCGAGTCGATCACCACGGCCGAGGGCAAGGCCCTGCCCGTGCCGAAGAGCCGGTGCGCCAAGGCGATGAGCGAGAAGACCGCCGACTCCATCAGCGAGCTGCTCAAGGGCGTGGTCTCCGACCAGGGCACCGGCAACTCGGCCGGTCTGGACGGCCGGGACAACGCGGGCAAGACCGGTACGACGGACGGTCGGCGCAACGCCTGGTTCGTCGGCTACACCCCCAACCTCTCCGGTGCCGTCTGGGTCGGCAGCCCGACCCAGTCGGTGGAGATGTTCGGCATCCGCATCGGCGGCGAGTACAAGGCCAAGGTCTTCGGCGGTGATGTCCCCGGTGCCATCTGGCGCGACGGGATGAACGGCGCGCTGGAGGGCGAGGACGCCCCGTCCTTCACCAAGGTGGCCATTCCCGAGGCCACCCCCGAGAAGGACCGCTCCGGTGGTGAGGACCGGGACGGGGACCGTGGTGAGGGTCGCGGTGAGAACGGCCGTGGCGACGGTGACCGGGAGCGGGGCCGTGACCGTGGCAACGGCGGTGATGGCGACGGCGGCGGTGATGGCGACCGTGGCCAGGGCGACGGCGGCGGCGGTGACGGCGGTTCCGGCAACGGCGGTTCCGGCAACGGTGGCTCCGGTGACGGTGGTTCCGGTGACGGTGGTGACGGCGGCTCCGGGAACGGCGGGGACGGCGGCGGCGACGGCGACGGCGACGGCGGATCCCAGGAGGGTGGCGACGGCTGAGTCTCCGCCCGCCCGGGCGGCGGGCGCTCCCGGCGGGCGGGGGAGCGGCCGTGCCACGCGGGTGATCCACGCGCCCTTGACAGGGTGGCGGGATTCCCGTCGTGAATCTGGCGGCCCTCGGGCGCCCGAGCGGGCGTCAGCGGATGCACCGCGGTATCCAGGGATATCGCGCTGAATCCGCCGGCGGTGACCCCGGACCGGGCCCGCCCGCCCACCGTCGTACGGCCCACGGCATGCCGTGGGCCGTCGGTCATTCTCGTGAGGTCATATCCATGAGCTGGTCATAAAGATCTATCTCATGTATGGAGAAACCCTCATGTGGCGTAGCGGTATCGCCCATTTGCTGCGCATCAGGGCCGCACGGACCTCGTTGTGCGGAATATGACGAGAGCAAAGACCCCACCCGCGGTTGCAGCCTCGCGCGTGGCCGACACGGCAACGGCCCGAAGGGGGACGAGGGGGACGAGGGGAACATCGGAGTCCGTCCCCGGCTCCGTGGACGGTCCCCCCGGCCGCCCCACGGACGACCCGTCCGGACATGGCTCCTCCGGACATGGCCCCTCCGGACACGATGACGCGTTCGGCAGTGGGGCCGATCCGCAACGGGGTGCGAACGACCCGTTCCGGTCGGACCACGGCCGACTCCGGTGGGAGGGACGGCCGACCGGGCCCCTGTCCGCCGTACCGCCGGAGGGGGACGGGGACGCCCGCCGTGGACCGGTCGAGGACGCCCGGTGGGGGCGTGTTCTCGGCGGGGTGCGCGGGGGTGTGCGGGTGGAGCGCTGTGCCCATGCATGAGGAGCAGCACGGTCCGCATGGTCTGTACGGGCCCGGAGCGCGGCCCGAGGCCCATCCGCACCCCGCGTGGCGCGATCCGCACACCGGGACCGGCCCCTACCCTCCCCTCGACCCGGCGACCGGGCAGCCGCAGACGGCCATGCCGGACGGGGCCGCTCCGCTCGATATGGAGACCCTGGAGACGGCCTGGGACCTGACGGCTGAGCTGGAACAGCTCCTCCAGCGTTCGGCGGAGCGCGAGTACGACACCATCCCCGGCTTCGGCCCCCCGGTGGACCCGCCGGGCGGCGGACCGCTGTCGATCCTCGACGGGCCGGGGCCCGCGAACGAGCCGCCCGCGCAGACCGCGCCCGCGAGCCACCGCCGTCCCGCGCCCGTCCGCGCCTCCCGGAACGTTCTCGTCCGGACGGTCAGTGGCGCCATCGCCGCCCTGGCCGCCGTCATCGGTGTGGTGGTCGGTCTCCTCGGGGTGTTCGCCGCCCTCGATCCGCTCTGGCAGATCGCCGACCGCCGTGACCCGACCGTCCTCGGCGACTGGTGGCCCGTACTCGTCTACGGGCCGTGGGCCGTGGCCGCCCTCGCCATCCTGCGGGCCTGTCTGCACCGTCGGCGCGCGCTGCACTCCTGGACCGTCGTCCTCTTCTTCTCCGCCGTCGCCGTCGTGCTCTGTGTCCTCCAGGCGCCCAGGACGCTCGCGGACGGCGCCGCCGCCGCGCTGCCGCCGCTGGCCGCGCTCGCCTGCTTCCACCAGCTCGTCCGGCTGATCACGCTGCTGCGACCACCCCGGCGCGCCCTGTCGCGCCGCCGCCACCGGTCCCGCCCGTCGGGGGCCAGGCCGGGCCGGCCGGGCGGCGGGGCCGCCGTCACCAAGGCCGCGCAGGGCGCGCTGCCGCTGTCCGGCGCGGATCCGCTGGCGGGGGGCGAGGGCGAGAGCGTACGAGGGGGATCCGCCCGGCAGGGGTCGGCGGGCGCCAGGTCGGGCGGGGGCGAGACGCGAGCGGGGTGGTGAGGAGTGGCGGGGGCGGCCGGGGCGTGCTGGCGGGTGCGAGTTCCCCTGTGATTTCTCTGGTTGTCATACGTTCACGCCTCCCCTTGTGGCTGGCATATCCCCCCAGTACGTTCCAGGAAATAGTGCACCCATCGGTGGGGCGGGGAGCCGCTCGGCGGAGGAGTGACCATGTCCGGGACAGAGATCCGTGCGGCGGAAGAACGGCGGGGTGAATTCCGTTCTTCCGGGTCGGTGAGAACCGGTCTGGTCGACGGAGTGAGTTTCCGGGCCCGGTCCGTTCGTTATGTGGAGATCGACGGGCTCGCGCTCTTCGAGGGGGACATCGTCCTCGGTACGGTCGAGGAGGTCGAACGGCGGACGGAGGAGCTCGCCGCCCGCGCGAGTGATCCCGCGTCCGCCGTCATCGCCGTCGGCCGGGAACCGCGCTGGCCCGGTGGGCTCGTACCGTTCGAGATCGATACGGCGCTGCCGCAGCAACAGCGGGTCTACGACGCCATCGCGCACTGGCAGGGCCGTACCCCGATCCGTTTCGTCCAGCGGACGACGGAGAACGCGCACCGGTTTCCCGACTATGTGCGGTTCATATCCGGTGGCGGTTGTTCCTCCGCCATCGGACGGAAGGGCGGCAGCCAGAGCATCACCCTCGGTCCCGGCTGCGGCATAGGTAACGCCATTCATGAGATCGGGCATACCGTCGGCCTCTGGCATGAACAGAGCCGGGAGGACCGCGACGGCTTCGTCACCGTGGTCCGGGCGAATATCACACCCGGTTATGAGCACAATTTCGATCAGCGGATCGCCGACGGCGACGATATCGGCCCCTATGACTACGGCTCGATCATGCACTATCCCCGGAACGAGTTCTCGCGCGACGGCCAGGACACCCTCGTCCCGGCCGCCCCCGGTGTCGTCATCGGGCAGCGGACCGCTCTCAGCGAGGGGGATATCGCCGCCGTCCGCGCGATGTACGGGCCGTCGCCGGAGTCGGGGCCCGCCGTCTCCTGGGGCCCGAACCGGCTGGACGTCTTCGGCGTCGGCACGGACTCCACCCTGCTGCACACCTGGTGGGACGGGACCGGCTGGCGCCCCGCGGGGAGCCGGTGGCAGTCGCTCGGCGGGGTCTGCGCCAGCCGTCCGACCTCCCTCGCCTGGGGCCAGGACCGGCTGGACGTCTTCGCGGTGGGCACCGACTCGGCGCTCCACCACACCTGGTGGGACGGGACCGCGTGGCGGCCCTCGACCGGGGAGTGGGAGTTCCTCGGCGGGGTCTGCGCCAGCGCGCCGGAAGCCGTCTCCTGGGGGCCGGGCCGACTCGACCTGTTCGTCACCGGAACCGACTCCGCCGTCCTCCACAAATGGTGGGACGGGAACTCCTGGGGGCCCTCGGCCGTGGGCTGGGAATCGCTGGGCGGTACGGCCACCAGCGTTCCGCTCGTGGTCTCCTGGGGCGCCAACCGGCTGGACGTCTTCGTGGTCGGCACCGACTCCGCGCTCTGGCACAAATGGTGGAACGGCCACGCCTGGGGACCGTCGGCCCAGGGCTGGGAGTCCCTCGGCGGAGTCTGCCGGGGCCGGCCGGGCGCCGTCTCCTGGGGCCCGAACCGGCTGGACGTCTTCACCGTGGGGACGGACTCCGCGATCTATCACAAATGGTGGGACGGGAGTTCCTGGGGACCGTCGGCGCGGGGCTGGGAATCACTGGGCGGCACGGCGACGAGCCCGCCCGCCGCCGTCTCCTGGGTGCCCAACCGGCTGGACGTCTTCGTGGTGGGCACCGACTCCGAACTGCACCACACCTGGTGGGACGGCGGCGGGTGGCGCCCCTCGGTCCGGGAGTGGCAGTCCCTCGGCGGGGTGTGCACCAGTCCGCCGTCGGTCGTGTCCTGGGAGCCGGGGCGCCTCGATCTCTTCGTCCGGGGCGCGGAGTCGTCGATCCACCACAAGTGGTGGGAGGGGACGGCCTGGGGGCCCTCGACCAAGGGGTGGGAGTCGCTCGGGGGGAGCGTCACACGCTTCTCGGAGTGAGCGGAGTCCGCCGTCGCTCGACGCCGTCGCTCGACGCCGTGGATTCGCTGCCGTGCTCGTGTCGCTGCTTGGCCCCGCTGGATCCCTTGGCCCCGTTGGATCCCTTGGCTCTGTCGGCTCTGTCGGATCCCTCGGATCCGTGCTCTCGCCTCCGTCTGGTTCTGAGGCTTCGTTCCCCCGCCCGCCTTCAGGACGCCCCGCCACCCGCCTCCATGCGCTCGGCTTCGCCCGCTCGCCCCCCTCCCCAGGCCTCAGCCGTGCCGCCCCGCCACCCGGTCCGCCAGCCGCGCCACCCGGTCCGTCGCCGCCGAGTGGCCCCGGGACTCGCGCCGGTCCGCGCCCCGGTACGCCGCGTACATCGCCCGCACCCCCAGCCACCGCAGCGGCTCCGGTTCCCAGGTGCGGACCCGGTGCCCCACCCAGGGCAGCCCGGTCAGCTCCGTCTCCTCCTCCCGTCCCGAGTCCCGCTGGATCAGATCGCGCAGCGTGCGCCCCGCCAGATTGGCCGTGGCGACGCCCGAGCCGACATAGCCGCCCGCCCAGCCCAGGCCCGTGGACCGGTCGAGTGTCACCGTGGCGCACCAGTCGCGCGGCACGCCGAGCACCCCCGACCAGGCATGGTCGATACGGACCCCCGCCGCCCGGGGGAAGAGCCGGACGAGCAGTTCGCGCAGGGCCCGCACGGTCGCGGGCTGGGTGTGGCCGTCGTGGTCGGTGCGGGAGCCGTAGCGGTAGGGGACGCCCCGGCCGCCGATGGCGATCCGGTCGTCGGCCGTGCGCTGGGCGTAGAGATAGGCGTGGGCCATGTCGCCGAGGGTCTCGCGGCCGTCCCAGCCGGTCGACGCCCAGAACTCCAGGGGCAGTGGCTCGGTGACGACCATGGAGGAGTTCATCGGCAGCCAGGTGCGGCGCTGCCCCTTGAGGGAGGAGGTGAACCCCTCGGTGCAGCGCAGGATGTAGGGCGCGCGGACCGTCCCGTACGGAGTGACCGCGTGCCGGGGCCGGATCTCGGTCACCGGGGTCGACTCGTGGATGGTCACCCCGAGCGCCTCGACGGTCGCCGCGAGGCCCTTGACCAGCTTCACCGGCTGGATCCGGGCGCCGTGCGGGGTCCAGGTCCCGGCGACGGCGCCGTTGACATGGATCCGGGCGGCGGTCTCCCGTGCCCCGTACAGTTCGCGGTCCGTCTCGCCGAAGGCCACCTCGGCGTCGTGGAACGCGCGCAGCCGGGCGGCCTGGGCCGGGGTGCGGGCGACTTCGAGGACCCCGCCCCGGTGGAGGTCGGCGTCGATGCCCTCCGCCTCGGTGACCCGGATGACCTCGTCGACGGTGTCGTTCATGGCCCGCTGGAGGCGCTGGGCGCTCTCGTGGCCGTGCAGCGCGGCGTACCGGTCGCGGCCCGCGATGCCGTTGTAGAGCCAGCCGCCGTTGCGCCCCGAGGCGCCGTAGCCGCAGAAGTTGGCCTCCAGCACGGTGATGGACAGCTCGGGCGCCGCCTTCTTCAGGTAGTACGCCGTCCACAGACCGGTGTAGCCGCCGCCGACGACGCAGACGTCCGCCGTCCGGTCACCGGAGAGCGGCTCACGGGGGAGGGCGAGGCCGTCCCGCGCGAACCAGTACGAGATGCCGCCGTTGACGGTGCGCGTGGTCATGTGTGGATGTCCCTGCTGGTCGGAAGGGTGCCCGAACGCCGCCCGGGGCTGATCGACGGCGCGTGGCGACGACTGTAGGCGAGGACGTGCCCTCCTGCCGTGGGCGTACGGCACGGAAAACCGGAGCGCCGATCGGCACTGTGTCCATACGATCGCGGGCGTGATCGAGATACCGGAGGAGTTCACGGACGTCCAGCGCAGATACGGAGGGGAGGCCGGACGCGCCTTCCTCGCCGAACTGCCCCGACGGGCGGAGCGCTTCCTGAGGCGCTGGGAGCTTCGGCCGGCGGGCGCCCCGATGCACGGCTGGGGCGCGCTCGTCCTGCCGGTGGTCCGCGCGGACGGCACCCGCGCCGCCCTCAAGCTCCAGCGGATCGACGACGAGAACGCGGGCGAGGGGGACGGGCTGCGCGCCTGGGACGGCGACGGCGCCGCCCGTCTGCTCGCCCGGGACGAGGAGACCAACACCCTGCTGCTGGAGTGGCTCGACGGGGGCCGCTCGCTCAACGACGTCCCCGGGGTACGGGAGGCACTGCCGGTCCTCGCCGGGCTGATGGCCCGGCTCACCGCCCGCACCGCCCCGCCCGGACTGCGCCGCCTCGGCGACCTCACCGCCCGGCTGCTCACCGCCGCGCCCACCGTGATCGCCACCCACCCCGACGCCGACGAACGCGGGCTTCTGAAGGACTGCGCGGCGGCCGTGCGCGAGGTGGCGGACGAGTCGGGGGACGCCCTGCTCCACTGGGACCTGCACTACGGCAACGTGCTGGCCGCCGGGCGGGAGCCCTGGCTGGCGATCGACCCCAAACCACTCGCCGGTGACCCCGGCTTCGAGCTGTTCCCGGCGCTGATGAACCGGTTCGACCCGGCCGGGACCGACTGGCGGTTCGACCTGATGACCGAGGTCCTGGCGCTCGACCGGGACCGCGCCCGGGCCTGGACCCTCGCCCGGATCCTCCAGAACGGCCTGTGGCACATCGCGGACGAGGAACCGCTCTGGAAGGAGGAGGTGTCCATCGCTCGGACGCTTCTGGCCAGGTGAGCGCGGGCGCCGCATGCTGACCCCATGATCCGTGCAGCGCTGCCGTCCGACGTCCCCGAGATCCACCGCATGATCCGTGAGCTGGCCGAGTACGAGAAGGCCGCCGACGAGGCCCGCGCCACCCAGGACCAGCTCCACCAGGCCCTCTTCGGCGATCATCCCGCCGCGTACGCGCATATCGCCGAGACCGACGGCGGCGAGGTGGCGGGTTTCGCCCTGTGGTTCCTGAACTTCTCGACCTGGCGCGGGGTGTCGGGCCTCTATCTGGAGGACCTGTACGTCCGCCCCGGGCACCGGGGCGGCGGCTATGGCAAGGCCCTGCTCACCGAGCTGGCCCGGGTCTGTGTGGCGCGCGGGTACGAGCGGCTGGAATGGTCCGTACTGAACTGGAACACCCCGTCCATCGCCTTCTACGAGTCGCTGGGCGCGCGCCCGCAGGACGAGTGGACGGTGTACCGGCTGACGGACGAGGCGCTGGCGGAGCTGGGGCGGGCGTAAGGGCCGCCCCCCCGCCGGGAGTGCCCGTCCGAACGCGCGGGAAGGCCCCGGCGGCGGGCCGGGGCTCAGAGCCGGACCGTACGGAGAGCCGGGCCGTACGAGAGGCGGGCCGGGGCTCAGAGCCGGACCGTACGGAGAGCCGGGTCGTACTCAGAGGCGGGGGAAGCGGGCCTGGATGTCCCAGATCGCCGGGTTGTCCGCGAGGTCCTCGTGCAGATCGGTCAGATCCGCCACCAGGTCGTGCAGGAAGTCCCGGGCCTCGCGCCGCAGCTCGGTGTGGGAGAAGGTCAGCGGGGGCTCACTCCCCGGCATCCAGTCCGCCTCCACGTCCACCCACCCGAACCGCCGCTCGAAGAGCATCCGGTCGGCGGACTCGGTGAAGTCCAGCTCCGCGTACTGCGGCTTCGCCGCGCGGCTGCCCAGCGGGTCACGGTCGATCCGCTCGACGATGTCGCAGAGCGCCCAGGCGAAGTCGAGCACCGGGACCCAGCCCCAGGCCGTGGCGACCTCACGGTCGGCCTTGGTGTCCGCGAGGTACACATCGCCGCAGAAGAGGTCGTGGCGCAGGGCGTGGACGTCCGCGCGCCGGTAGTCCGTCTGCGGGGGGTCGGGGAAGCGGTGGGAGAGCGAGTAGCCGATGTCGAGCACCTCCTGATGCTCCCACGCCCTCTCCGCACTCCCGCGCGCCGTCCCTCTGCCCGGCCCACGGGGTCCGTGCGCGGGCCCGGCTCCGTACGGGTGCGCGCCGGGTCTCCGTACGGCCGCCCGCCCCGTCTCCGTACGCGCGGAAGCGGCGGGGAACGCCCCGGCGCAGGGCGGGGCTCAGGACAGCAGACGCCGCTCGTTCGCCACGGAGACCGCGCCCGCCCGGGTATCCACGCCCAGTTTCGCGTAGATCCTCCCGAGATGGGTCTTGACCGTCGCCTCGCTGATGAACAGCGCGCGGGCGATCTCCCGGTTGGAGAGCCCCCGGGAGAGCTGCTGGAGGATGTCCGTCTCGCGCTCGGTCAGGGAGGGGCGCCCGGTGCCCCGCATCCGGTCCATGACCCGGCTGGCGACCGGCGCGGAGAGCGTGGTGCGGCCCGCCGCCGCCGCGCGGATGGCGGTGAAGAGCTCCTCCGGGCGTTCGGCCTTCAGCAGATAGCCGGTGGCGCCCGCCTCGATGGCGCGGGTGATGTCCGCGTCGGTGTCGTACGTCGTCAGGACGAGGACATGGGTCGTCCCGGACGCGATACGGCGGGTCGCCTCCACCCCGTCGATACCGGGGCCGAGCTGGAGATCCATCAGCACCACGTCCGGCGCCAGCTTGGCGGCCATCGCGACCGCCTCCTCACCACTGCCCGCCTCGCCGACCACCTCGATGTCGGGTTCGCTGCCGAGCAGGGCGAGCAGACCGGCGCGGACCACGGCGTGATCATCACAGAGCAGGATCCGTACGGACGGTACGGGGGTCATTCAGTCCGCCTTCACGGGAGAGACAGGCACGGGAGAAACCGGCACGGGGGACGACGGGGGCAGCGGGGCGAGCGGTACGGCCGCCGAGACCACCGTGCCCTCACCGGGCGCGGACTCGATCGTCAGCACCCCGCCGAGCTGCCGCAGCCGGGCCCGCATCGCCGCCAGACCATGGCCACGGACCCCGCCCCGGCCGCCCCCGGCGGTGGGCGTGAAGCCCCGGCCGTCGTCGGCGATATCGAGGACCACCTGATCGTCCAGATGGCTGAGGGTCAGCGCGGCCGTGGTGGCGGCGGCGTGCTCCCGTACGTTGGCGAGCGCGCCCTGGGCGATCCGCAGCAGCGCCGACTGCACCCGGTCCGGCAGAGGGGCGACCGGAGCACCGTCCACATGGAGACGGACCCGGAAACCCTCCGCCGACTCGCGCTCGGCGAGCACGCGCAGCGCCTGCGCCAGGCCACCGCCCTCCGCCAGATCGGCGGGCGCCAGATCGTGGACGAAACGCCGGGCCTCCGCCAGGCTGCGGTCCGCGATCGACTCGGCGGTACGGACATGGCCCCGGGCCCGCGCCGGATCGCTGTCCCAGGTGCGCTCGGCGGCCTGGAGCAGCATCTGCTGGCTGGAGAGCGACTGCGCCAGGGTGTCGTGGATCTCCATCGACAGCCGCTCCCGCTCGGCGAGCGCGCCCTCGCGCCGCTCGGTGGCGGCCAGCTCGCGCCGGGTGGCGAGGAGATCGTCGACCAGGGCCTGGAGCCGCTCGGCCTGGCGCCGGGTGTGGATGAAGACCGTCGTGGCGAGCACGGTCACCGCCGGGGGCAGCAGAAAGAGATTGGGGTCGAGACCGTCCCGCAGCCGCCACTCCGCGATCACCACCAGCACACAGAGCACCCCGACCAGCGTCACGGCGGCCCGGGTCGGCAGCGAGCGCAGCCCGGTGTAGATCAGGGGCACCGCGCACCAGGCGAAGCTCGGCGCCAGCAGCACGATCACCACATAACAGCCCACCACCAGCGCGAGCCGCACCAGATCGGCCCGCGCGTACCGCGCGGCCAGCCGGTGACCGGCGAGCTGGAACACGGCCAGCGTCACACTCAGCCCGATCACCCATGGCACCCGGGGGTTATCCGGGTGGTTGATCAGATAGCGCAGCAGCGACCCGGCGAGCAGGGCCAGGAACGCGGTGTTCATGACCGTGTCGAGCCAGCGGGTCTCCCGGTCGGCGCCCCGCTCCTCCCGGACGGGAACGGCGCCCCGGTCCCGGACGGGAACACGGTCGGGCATGGTCGGTCTCCTGGCGGAACGGCACGGTGGACGGAAGGGATCCGGCGGGGCGTACGGAGAGAACGGCGGAAGCGACTCTCACCAGGCCCTTCTCCGCATGGTGACCCGGGCGGGCCAGCGCCGCATCAACCGTTCGGCTGACCCGGCCCTCCTCCATGATGCCTGGGCGACGCAGCCAGTACGACGACGGCGAGGGCCCGCACCAGACCTGAGGATCGATGGCAGAAGGTCTCAGCGACCACAGGAACCCAGCTCACAGGAGCCAACGATCATGAAGAAGATGACCCTGCGCGCCCGCGTCCTCACTGGTGCCGTCGCCGCCGCCGCGCTCGGCGCGGGCACCTTCGGAGCCGTGTCGGCGAGCGCCTCCACCCCGGCCGCCGAGTCCCGCGCCGCCGTGAAGACCGACACCTCCAGCCGGCACCTCCAGCAGACCACCCACCTGACGATCGACGCCGCCTCCCGCGCCGCCCAGGCCGCCCTCGACGCCGCCGAGCGAGCCGGACAGCGAGTCACCGTCGCCGTCGTCGACCGCAACGGCAACACCCTCGTCACCCTCCGCGGCAACGGCGCGGGCCCGCAGTCCTACGAGTCGGCCGAGAAGAAGGCATTCACCGCCGTCTCCTGGAACGCGCCCACCTCCGAACTGGTCAAGCGGCTCGAATCCACCCCCAACCTCAAGGACATCCCCGGCACCCTCTTCCTCCCGGGCGGCACCCCGATCCAGGCCAAGGGCGCCCCCATCGCGGGCATCGGCGTCGCGGGCGCCCCGAGCGGCGCCCAGGACGAAGAATTCGCCCGCGCCGGCGCTGGCGCGCTGTAATTTTTTGCGGTTGCTCGCCTCCGGGGCGCTTTAGTCGAGATTCTCGCGTCCGACGTGCTCGATCGCTCGTTCCTCGCGATCTCCGCGCGACGGCCACGACAACTCGACGCGCCCCTTTGGCTCGCAACCGACCTCGGGTAGGTCGAGTCCTCACACGGAGCTACTCACCGGCAGAACCGCCTTGAGCGAATCCGGTGGTGGGGCTCTCACGGGGAGTCCGGGGGTGTGCGTTCTTCGCCCGTTGACAACGGTCAGGGTCACACCGGCGGTCACTACCGCAGCCGGGGGTCAGGGGGCACGTTTGGGGGGTGCAGGGTCGCCCCCGCAGGGAGTGGCGGGTGAACCCGGTCTCACCGGACAGGGGCGTCTCGTCCGCCGCTCCCGAGGAGGTGAGCCCGGAGGCCCCCGAACCCCGCAGAGAGAAGACAGCGGCAGCGACGGAACCACCCCCGACCGGTCAGGGTCACAGGGGCAGGTACCGACGCAGCCGGGGGTCAGGGGGCACGTTTGGGGGGTGCAGGGTCGCCCCCGCAGGGAGTGGCGGGTGAACCCGGTCTCACCGGACAGGGGCGTCTCGTC
>NZ_JBHVHF010000023.1:0-24052 GCF_042800315.1 Streptomyces sp. NPDC057638 | reverse complement strand
ACGTCCGCCGCTCCCGAGGAGGTGAGCCCGGAGGCCCCCGAACCCCGCAGACGAAGGACAGCGGCAGCGACAGCACGCACCCGGCCCACGGGCCACCCGGCCGGGCCCCGCACCCGGCCCCCGGCCTACCCGGCCACACGGCCGGCCCCGCACAAGCGGGCCTCGCTCACCCCCACCACCAGCCAAGATCACCTAGCATGCCGGTGTGGACACGTGGCGACTACGGCGCGGCCTCGCACCCGCCGCACTGGTGTTCCTCACTGCCTGCCTCGGGCCGGGACCGTACGGTTCCGGGCCCGCCCCCGGCGCCCCCGGTGTCGGCGATCCGCTCTTCCCCGGTCTCGGCAACGGCGGCTATGACGTCCGCCACTACGGCCTCACCCTCGTCTACGACCCGGCGACCCGGCATCTGACGGGCACCGCCGACATCACCGCACGCGCCACGCAGCACCTCAGCTCGTTCCGCCTGGATCTGCGCGGGCTGGCCGTGCGCGAGGTGACCGTCCAGGGTGAGCGGGCCGGCGTGAAGCGGGTCGGTGACGAGCTGGTGGTCCGGCCCCGGAACGCGGTTCCCGAGGGTGGGGAGCTGCGGACCGTCGTCCGCTACTCCGGCCGTCCGGGCGCCATCACCGATCCCGACGGCTCGGAGGAGGGCTGGATCCCGACCGCCGACGGCGCCATCGCGGTCGGGGAGCCCGCCGGGTCCATGGCCTGGTTCCCGGGCAACCACCACCCCACCGACAAGGCCACCTACACCCTCGCGATCACCGTCCCGAGGGGGCTGACGGCGGTCTCGAACGGTGCTCTGACCCGTCGTACGGAGAGCGGGAGCGGCACCACGTTCGTCTGGGACTCCGACCGACCCATGGCCAGCTATCTGGCCACGCTCGCGATCGGGCGCTATGAACTGCTCCGGGGCACCGCGCCCGGCGCCAACCGGAACGGGCGGGAGGGCACTCCCGTGATCACCGCCGCGCATACCTCGGTGCCCGCCCGGGGGCGGGCGCTGCTGGCCCGGGTGCCGGAGATCGTCCGCTGGGCGACCCGGACCTTCGGGCCCTTCCCCTTCTCGACCACGGGAGCCACGCTCGCGCCCGCCGGATCCCTGGGCTACGCGCTGGAGACCCAGACCCGCCCGGTCCTCCCGTCCGACCGCGCCGATCTGCCCACCCTCGTCCATGAGATCGCGCACGAGTGGTACGGGAACGCCGTGTCCCCTCGCTCCTGGAAGGACATGTGGCTCAACGAGTCCTTCGCCACGTACGCGGAGTGGCTCTGGGCCGAGGAGTCCGGGGGCGTCCCGGTCGAGGACAGCTTCCGGGCCGCGTATGAGCGCGCGGACAACTGGGCCTTTCCGCCCGCCGACCCGCCGTCCGCGGCGGAGGTCTCCGGCGCGCCCGTGTACGGGAGGGGGGCGATGGTGCTGCACCGGGTCCGGGAGGAGCTGGGGGAGGGGCTCTTCCGGCGGCTGCTGGTGGAGTGGCCGAGGGACCGTCGTGACGGCAACGCCTCGACCGCCGAGTTCACGGCGTATGTGGAGAAGTTGTCGGGGAAGGATCTGGACGCGGTGTGGAAGACCTGGCTTTACGGCACAGGTCGTCCCCCGCGGTCATGATGGGCGGGAAGCCCTCTCCTGCCGTGCGGGGCCGGAGAGGGCTTCCTCATGCTGTCCTCCCCCGGGCCGGGCCCGGGAGCGGGTCGTCTTAGACGTTCACCCCGAAGTCGCGGGCGATGCCCTCCAGGCCCGAGGCGTAGCCCTGGCCGACGGCGCGGAACTTCCACTCGGCGCCGTGGCGGTAGAGCTCGCCGAAGACCATCGCGGTCTCGGTGGCCGCGTCCTCGGAGAGGTCGTAGCGGGCGATCTCGGCGCCGCCCGCCTGGTTGACGATGCGGATGTAGGCGTTGCGCACCTGGCCGAAGTTCTGCGAGCGGGCGACCGCGTCGTAGATCGAGACCGGGAAGACGATCTTGTCGACGTCCGCCGGGAGGCCCGCCAGGTTCACATTGATCTGCTCGTCGTCGCCGCCGCCCTCGCCGGTGCGGTTGTCACCGGTGTGGACGATGGTCTGGTCGGGGGTCGACTTGTTGTTGAAGAAGACGAAATGTCCGTCCGAGGCGACCTTCCCCGTCGGGTTGACCCCGATGGCCGAGGCGTCGAGGTCGAAGTCGGAGCCCGTCGTCGTGCGGACGTCCCAGCCGAGGCCGACGGTGACGGCGGTCAGACCGGGAGCCTCCTTGGTGAGTGAGACGTTGCCGCCCTTGCTCAGGCTGACTGCCATGGGAAGACCCTTTCCTGGTTCCAGTACCGCGGGCTTCGCACCCGCACCCGTCTAACGGTTGGACCCCGTCTCCGGGTTCCGGGTTGCCTCTGCGTACGACAGCACATGGAGGGGACGATTCCGTACGGGACACGCGGACGGAAACCGGGTGACGTGAACGCGTCGACAAGCGACCATGGGGGACATGTCTGGCCCCTATGTCATCCGTGGTTCGGTCTGTCTGCCGCAGCCCGAGCTGATCTGGCGTTTCTCGCGGTCGTCGGGGCCCGGTGGGCAGCACGTCAACACCAGCGACTCCCAGGTCGAGCTCCGTTTCGACCTGGGGAGTACGGAGGCGCTGCCCCAGGTCTGGAAGGAGCGGGCCCTGGAGCGGCTCGCCGGACGGCTGGTGGGCGGGGTGATCGTGGTCCGCGCCTCCGAGCACCGCTCGCAGTGGCGCAACCGGGAGACGGCGGCCGTACGGCTCGCGGCCCTGCTCGCGGAGGCGACGGCGCCACCGCCGAAGCCGCGCCGCCCCACCCGGATCCCGCGCGGGATCAACGAGCGGCGGCTGCGGGAGAAGAAGCAGCGGAGCGACGTCAAGCGGGGGCGGACGGGTCGCGACTGGGGCTGAGCCCGCCGCCGCACCCGTACCCGTCACGACGTCCGGCGGCGATAGCGGCGTGTGCGCCGCGCAGGCCGGGTGCGCCCGTCAGCCCAACTGCCGGTACCGGCCCCGGAAGTACGTCAGCGGTCCGCCGTCCGCGCTCGGCAGGTCCGCCGCCAGGACCCGGCCGATGACCAGGGTGTGGTCCCCGGCGGTCACCCGCCGTTCGGTGCGGCACTCCAGCGTCGCCAGCGCGCCGCCGACCAGGGGCGCCCCGCTGATCCGGCCGCGCCGGTAGGAGATGTCCTCGAACAGCAGCCGGTCGCTGACCCGCCCCTTCATCGCGAACCGGCCCGCGATGTGGCGCTGGCTCTCGGTGAGCAGCGAGACGCCCCAGTGGTCCACCTCGCTCAGCAGATCGTCCATGCGTGATCCCTCCCGCAGGCTGACCAGGACCAGCGGGGGATCCAGTGAGACGGAGACGAAGGCGGTCGCCGTCATGCCGACGTCCTCGCCCCGGGGGCCGTCGTCCGGGTCGTGCGCGGTCACCAGGACCACGCCCGCCGCCAGCCGGGACATGGCGGCGCGGAACTCGTCATCGCTCACCCCCTCAGCATGGGGGATGGCGGGCGGGGAGTCCGGGCCGGAGGGAGCGGTCTTCTGCAACACCCCAGAACGCTAACCGGGCGGCCGGCGGGCCCGCATCGGACCCGAGGACCAGGGAAGTCCTAGGACCAGCGGACAGGAGGGGGCCGGATTTGCTTTCGTAGAGCCCGGAGCGGACGCGGGTGGTCCCGGACGGGTCCAGCCGTCCCGGGCGGGCGCCTCTCCTGGGGCTTCTTGACCCACCTCATCCTTTCATGTGACTTGAGTCACAGAGGGCGGTATTTGTTGACCCTGTGTACCGAGTGGACAGCTCGCTGTGATTCAGTGGCCGGGATACCGCACACGCAGACCGCAACGAGAAGGCTGAAGAGAAACCTGGAGTTTGCTGTCGAGGTCTCGGGGAGAGCGAGCATGGAGACCGAGTCGGAGCCCTACGTCCGTCTTGCGACCCTCAGACAGCTGCACAAGGTGGTCGCCGATCTCAACACGGCCCGCAGCCTGGCCGACACGCTCCAGGCCGTCGCCGACGGCATCGTCGAGGGTCTCGGCTACGAGCTGGCGTGCGTCAACCTCGTCCGTCCCGACGGCGATCTCGTCGTCGCCGCCTTCGCGGGCAGCGCCGCGGCCGAGGCGCTGATCACCGGGAGGGTCGGTTCCCGGCCGTCCTGGGAGCGGCGGCTGTCCATGGGTGAGGGCTGGGGCGACTTGCGGTTCATCCCGCACACCGAGGGCTGGGTCCTCATCGAGGACGACGTGCCGCAGTGGCACACCGAGGGACCCGAGCCACGGTTCGAGGACGAGTGGCACCCCCAGGACCGGCTCTACGCGCCGATGTACGGGTCGGGAAACGGCCGGGAACTCCTCGGCGTGATCTCGGTCGACCGGCCCCGCAACGGGCGCAGGCCGGGCCCCTGGGGGCGCGAGGCGCTCCAGATGTACGCCTCCCAGGCCGCCATTGCGATCAGCAATGCCCGGCTGCGAGCAAACATGCAGCGGGCGCTGGTGCGGCTGGAGCGCGAGCAGCAGGCGCTGCGGGCGAGCGAGGAGTCGTTCCGGCAGGCCTTCGAGTACGCGCCGAGCGGGATGGCCATCGCCGAGATGGGCGGCGACCAGCACGGGCGGCTGCTGCGCACCAACGACGCCCTCTGCCGGCTGCTGGGGCGGCCCGCCTCCGCGATGCGGCGGTACTCCTTCGCCGATCTGGTCCACCCCGAGGACGTGGGCACGCTGCTGCGGACCTCCGCCGAGGGCGGCCGGGCCGAGCTGAGGCTGGGACGCCGGGACGGTTCGTATGTCTGGGTCTCGCTGCGCAACTCGGTCGTCGCGGACACCGCCGACGGGCCGCGCTTCCTGCTGACCCATGTCGAGGACATCGAGGACCGCAAGCGCCATGAGCTGGCGCTGGCCCACCGTGCCTCCCATGACGCGCTCACCGGGCTGCCCAACAGCGCCGAACTGCGCTCCCGGTTGAGCGCCAAGCTGTGCGAGCGGCCGCAACAGGCGCGTGCCGACGCCCCGGAGGGGCCGTACGACGCCGAGACCGAGGCGATCTTCTCCACCGACGGCTATGACTTCGGGACCGTCGCCACCGCCTATGACCACCATGTCCACGTCGTGTCACCCGACGAACGCACCGACGACGGCACCAAGGGCCTCGCGGTCCTCTTCTGCGACCTCGACGGCTTCAAGTCGATCAACGACCGCTTCGGCCATGAGACCGGTGACGCGGTGCTGGTCGAGGTCGCGCGACGGCTGATCACCGGGGTACGGGACGGGGACACCGTCGCCCGGCTCGGCGGCGACGAGTTCGTCGTCCTCGCCGAGGGTCTGGGCGCCGCCGACGCGTCCGATCTGGCCACCCGGCTGCGGAGCGCCATCGTCCTGCCGATCCGCCACAACGGCCGGGGGGTGCGCGTCGGCGCCAGCTTCGGTATCGGCTGGGCGAGTTGCGGCATGTCCGTGGAAGAGGTGCTGCACTCCGCCGACCAGCTGATGTACGTGGAGAAGCGATCCCGCTCGAAGGTGCACCGCCGGGCGGGATGAGGATGTTCCTGAGCGGTTCTCCCCCCGGGCACCGCCCAGGGAGGGATCCCCACCGGGGCGCCCCTTTGGCTGAGAACCGACCTTGGGCGGAGCGCGTCCTCAGCTGGAGCTGATCACCCGCGGAGCCGCTCGGTGCGAGCCCGGGGGAAGCCCCTCGCACGGGGCCGCCCGCCCATGTCAGAACCGTCCATGGCCATGCCCTGGGCGAGCACGTCGCACGGAAGAAACACGGCTCCGGTCCCCCGGTGGCGACCCAGCGCGGAAGGGCACCCGCGGTCAACGCCCCGCGATCGGTTCATACGAACCGGGTAGGCTCGCCGGGTCGGCGTGGGGCTGACGATGGTGAGGAGGGACCAAGGCATGACGGCCGCCAACAACGGCGAGGGCAAGCCCGAGGAAGACGACCCGTTCGGCTACCTGTACGAGGACGGCCAGGCGGCGGGCGCCGCACCACCTTCGGGCCGGGGCCGTGGATACGGCTACCCGGGGTCCGCCACACAGCCGGGTGTCCCCCGTACCTCGTACAACCATGTCCGCACGGTCGGCGAGCGTCAGTACGGGCAGCAGCCACCCCCGCAGCAGGGCTATCACCAGCCGAACGCGCGGTACGCGGCGCCCGAGACATATCCGGGTGGCGCGCCCGCGCAGCAGCCGCATCCGCAGCAGCCGCCGCAGGGCGGCGGCCGGGGCCCCAACACCAAGGGGCTGCTGGTCGGCGCGCTCGCCGTGGTCGCGGTGGTGCTGATCGCCATCGGGGTGGCGCTCTGGAACAACGACGACGACAAGAAGAGCACCGCGGGCGGGGAGAAGAACCCGCAGACGGGCTCGTCGTCGGCGCCCCAGAACCCGGGGGAGCAGCCGGAGTCGGAACCTCCCGCGCCCAAGCCGGAGGAGAACGACCTGCCCGAGCAGGACGCGGCGACGCTGAAGCTGGGCGCACCCGCGGAGCTGGCCCGGGATGTCGAGGGCGCCAAGGGCGCGGACGGCGCCTATGTGAAGTTCAACGGGGTCGGCGGCTCGGCGAGCTGGTCGGTGGACGTGCCGGAGAGCGGCCCGTACACGCTGGCCATCACCTACGCCGCCTCCGCGAAGGACGCCAAGACCTCGCTGACGATCAACGGTTCTGAGCCGCGCGAGATCCGGATGAAGAACTGGGGCCGCGCGGCCGAGGGCGAGTGGAAGTGGACCAACACGTTCTCCTTCGTCGAGCTGAAGAAGGGCAAGAACGAGCTGATGATCTCCTGCAACCCGGGGGACGAGTGCGACGCCCTGCTCGACCAGGTCTTCCTGAAGAAGGGGCATGTGCGCTGAGCGGCCCCGGCCGCTGACCGTTCACGTTCAGAGAAAGAGCCCCATCCGGCCGGTCCGGGTGGGGCTCTTGGCGTAGACGGTCTGAACCCGCCGAACGGTCAGCGGGCCTCGACCCCGGCCGGGGCGGGGGTCAGCAGTCCCAGGAAGGACGCGACCGTCGCGGCCATCGCCTCCCGGGCCGGGGCCAGGTACCTGCGCGGATCGACGGTGTGTCCGTCGGCGGCGAGGAAGGCGCGGACGGCGCCGGAGAAGGCGGTGTTCAGCGCCGTACCGACGTTGATCTTCACCATGCCCGCGGCGATGGCGGCGCGGATCTCGTCGTCCGGGACGCCGGACGACCCGTGCAGCACCAGGGGAACCGGGACCGCCGTCCTCAGGGCGCCGATCAGGGTGTGGTCCAGGGCGGCGGTACGGGTGGTCATGGCGTGGGAGGAGCCGACGGCGACCGCGAGCGCGTCCACCCCGGTGGCCGCGGTGTAGGCCGCCGCCTCGCCGGGGTCGGTGCGCACCCCGGGGGCGTGCGCGTCGAGGGGCGCCTCGCCGTCCTTGCCGCCGACCCGGCCGAGTTCGGCCTCGACCCAGATGCCGCGCTCATGGCCCCAGCGGACCGCGTCGGCGGTGGCGGCCAGATTCTCCTCGTACGGCAGTTTCGACGCGTCGAACATCACCGAGCTGAACCCCGACGCCTCGGCCGCGTACAGCAGTTCACGGGAGACGACATGGTCGAGGTGGAGCGCGAGCGGGGCGGAGGAGGCGGCGGCGACGGCGGCCGTGGCGGCGGCGATCGGCGCGAGCCGTCCGCCGTGGAAGCGGACGGCGTTCTCCGAGATCTGGAGGATCGCCGGGCTCCCGGCGCTCTCGGCGCCCGCCGCGACCGCCTCGGCGTGCTCCAGGGTGATCACGTTGAACGCGGCGACGCCACGGCGGTCGCTGACGGCGGAGGAGACGAGTGCGGCGGTGGTGACGAGGGGCATGGCGCGTCCTTCTGGGTCTGTCCTCGATGGGTACGGCGGCGGCGCTCCCCCCGCTGCGGGGGGAGCACACGGGTACGGGAAGGGGGAGCCCCGGCGGGGTGCGGGGCGCGGGGCGCGCGGGAGGGCCGTGGCGGGCGGGCCGTGAACCCGGCGGAACGGGTGAGGCGGCCGGAACGGGTGAGGCGGCCGGACCAGGGGTGGGGGTGCCCCCGGCCGGAGGGGGCTGGGGTGGGGGTGCCCCCGGCCGGAGGGGCTGGGGTGGGGGTGCCCCCGGCCGGAGGGGCTGGGGTGGGGGTGCCCCCGGCCGGAGGCTGGGGGAGCACAGCGGGGCGCGGGGGAGGGCCGTGGTGGACGTGGTGGACACCGTCACCCGGCCCCGGGGGGTCATGCCGCCGCCGCGCGGTCTCTCACCAGCACCCGGGGGAGCAACTCCTCGTACGCGGCCCGGTCGAACTCGCCCGCCGCGCCCGCCAGCACCGTCGCCGTGGCCAGCGCCACCGCGTGGGCCAGCCGCTCGGGCCAGGGCTGCTCCCCGACCAGACCCGCGAGCAGCGCCGCGACGGCGGAGTCACCGGCTCCGGTCGGGTTGCCCCGGACCGGGGCCGGTGGAACGGCCTGCCAGACGCCACCCGGCACGGCGGCGACCATGCCCTCGGCCCCCAGCGAGGCCACCACGGCACCGGCGCCCCGGCGGCGGGCGTCACGGGCGGCGCGCAGCGGCTCACGGGCGCCGGTGAGCTGCGCCAGTTCATCGGCGTTGGGCTTGACGAGATCGGGCCGGGCGGCGATGCCACGGCGCAGCGGCTCGCCGCTGGTGTCCAGCAGCACCGGCACCCCGGCGGCACGGGCCCGCCGCACCAGCTCCGCGTAGGCCCCGACATGGACCCCGGGCGGCAGACTGCCGCAGAGCGCGACCGCGCGGGCCTCGCCGAGCAGCCGGTCGAACGTGGCGAGGAGGGCGGCCCACTCGTCGGCGGTGATGGTGGGGCCGGGTTCGTTCAGCTGGGTGGTGTCGCCCGTGGCGTGGTCCACCACCGCGATGGTCCGGCGGGTGGCCCCGGCGATCGGGACCAGCGCGTCGCGCGGCGGGAGCGGGGCGAGCAGATCGCGCAGCACCGCGCCGACGGGCCCGCCCGCGAAGCCGGTGACGACCGTGTCATGGCCGAGGGCGGCGAGGACACGGGCGACGTTGAGGCCCTTGCCGCCGGGGCGTTCGGCGACCTCGGTGACGCGGTGGGTGGCATGCGGGGTGAGCGCGGGGACCTGGTAGGTGATGTCCAGGGCGGTGTTCAGGGTGACCGTCAGGATCACGTGGGCGGCACCCCCTCGTGGTGCGTCGGACCGGCCGTGCGTCCGGCCGGTGCGTCGGACCGGCCGGGTACACGGTCCTGATCATGCCAAACGGCACGCCCGTGGCCCACCCCTCGGACCCTGATGGGCTGTGTTTCCGGGCCGTCTTCGCGCTCCGGGTGGGGGGTGGGGGTACGCGTCCGCCCCCCGTCGGTCCTGACGAGGGGCGGAGGGTGGGTGGGACAGGGGGCGCGGGTCCCGTACGACTTCTCACAGGCCGCCCGCCTTCGGGTTCTCCCGTGGGAGCTTCGCCACCGGGTCACCCCAAGGTGCTGTGCCGGTGAGTAGCTCCGTGTGAGGGCTCGCTCTACCCGAGGTCGGTTCTGAGCCAAAGGGGCGCGTCGGTGTCTGGTGGCCGTCGCGCGGAGATCGTGAGGTACGAGCGATCGAGCACGTCGGACGCGAGACACCGACTAAAGCGCCCCGGAGGAGAAGAACCGCAAAACTAGCAAGGGCTGACGATCCATTCGCCGCGGCGCATGACCGCCGTGAGCTGGAACTCCGCGTCCAGTACCACCAGGTCCGCGTCCTTGCCCGCTTCCAGCGAGCCCACCCGGTCGTAGACCCCCAGCAGCCGTGCCGGGTTGGCGGAGATGGCCTGGACGATGTCACCGACCGGCAGCCGGTCGACGGTCGCGGCCCGCCGGAACGCGGTGTCCAGGGTGAGCGTGGAGCCCGCGATCGAGCCGCCTTCGGCCAGCCGGGCGACCCCGTCGACCACGTCGACGGCGAGCGGCCCGAGCTGGTAGCGCCCGTCCCCGAAGCCCGCCGCGTCCATCGCGTCGGTGATGAAGGCGACCCGGCGCGCCCCGGCCCGGTGGAAGGCCAGCTCCAGCGCCGCCGGGTGGAGGTGGGTGCCGTCGTTGATCAGCTCGACGGTGACCCGCTCGTCCTCCAGGAGCGCCGCGATCGGACCCGGCGCGCGGTGGCCGAGCGGCGGCATCGCGTTGAACAGGTGCGTCGCCACCGTCACGCCCGCCTCGATGGCCTCGACGGTCTGCTCGTACGAGGCGTCGGTGTGCCCGGCGGCGGCGATCACGCCCTGGTCGGCGAGCAGCCGTACGGAGTCGAGGCCGCCCGGCAGCTCCGTCGCCAGCGTCATCATCCGGGCGGTGCCGCGCGCGGCGTCGACCAGCTTGCGGATCACGGCCGGGTCGGGGTGGCGCAGCAGCTCCTCGCTGTGGGCGCCCTTGCGGCAGGGGTTGATGAACGGGCCCTCGAAGTGGATGCCCGCCAGGTCGCCCTGCTGGACCAGTTCGGCCAGCTCACCCGCGCGGCGGGTGAGGAAATCGATGTCGGCGGTGACCAGGGAGGCGACCAGCGTCGTCGTGCCGTGCTCGCGGTGGGTGCGCACCCCGCGCAGCACGTCCTCGGCGCTGCCGCCGGTGAAGGAGGCACCGCCGCCGCCGTGGTTGTGCAGATCGACGAAGCCGGGGACGATCCAGTGCCCGGTGAGGTCGTGCGCGGGCGCGTCGGCGAGGACGTCGGAGGGGGCGGCCGCCCCGGCGGAGGCGATCCTCGTGCCGTCGACGGTCACCTGGCCGTTCTCGACGGTGCCGGTGGGCAGGACGACCCGGGCACCGGTCAGGACGGTGCGGGCGGTGCGCGCTGCGCTGGCGGCCAGGGCGGCGGGTGCGGCCATCAGGCGGTTACCTCCGAGTCGGTGGCGATCAGGTCCCAGGCGAGCAGCCCCGCGCCCAGGCATCCGGCGGTGTCCCCGAGGGCGGCCGGGACGATGGCGGGCAGCTTCTGGAAGGTGACCCGCTCCTCGACGGCGGCCCGCAGGGGCGTGAACAAGGTTTCCCCGGCCTCGGCCAGCCCGCCACCGATGATCAGGGTGCGGGGGTCCAGCAGGGTCAGCGCGGTGACCAGCCCGGCGGCGAGGGCGTCGACGGCGTCCCGCCAGACGGCGATGGCCTTGGGGTCCCCGGCCTCGACGGCCTTGGCGCAGTGGGCGGCGTCGGCGGTGGGATCGCCGCTCGCCTTCGCCCAGGCGCGGGTGACGGCGGCGGCGGAGGCCAGCGTCTCCAGACAGCCGCGCTGGCCGCAGCCGCACTCGGGGCCGTCGGGGCGGACCACGATATGGCCGATCTCGCCCGCGTAGCCGTGTGCCCCGGCCTCGATGGCGCCGCCGATGCCGATCGCCCCGGCGATGCCGGTCCCCAGCGGTACGAAGAGGAAACGGTCGGCGCCGTGGCCCGCGCCGATCCGGCCCTCGGCCAGCCCGCCGGTACGGACGTCGTGCCCGAGGGCGACCGAGACCCCGAGGCGCTCGCTGAGCTGATCCCGCAGCGGGACGTCACGCCAGCCGAGGTTGGCGGCGTAGACGGCGATGCCGTTCGCGGAGTCGACGATGCCGGGGATGGCGACTCCGGCGGCCAGCGCGCGCTCGCCGAGGAGGTGCTGGCCGTGGTCGAGCAGTTCGGCGGCGAAGTCGAGGATGGACCCCACGACGGCGTCGGGTCCCCGCTGGCGGCCGGTGGCGCGGCGGGCCTCGTACAGCAGGTTGCCGTCCGCTCCGACGAGGGCGGCCTTCATGCCGGTGCCGCCCACATCAAGGGCGATGACGTGTCTCACGTGGACAGTCTGGCGCGAGAGTGCCCGAAAGGTCTAGTCCACTAGCTGTGATTGTTGCGTGAATGTACAAACTCACGCGGGGGGCGCACAGGCCGGTCAGGGGCCTGTGACCGCTGTCCCGCGCCCCGGGCCGCCGCCCCCGCGCGCCTCCCTCCCATTACCCAGCCATGACTGGTCTCACCCTTCCGGGGCGCGGGGGCCTGCCGGACCGGGCGCCGCGTCGTGGTGGTGCGCCGCCGTCGCGGGCGCGCCGCGTGGGGCGCCCCGGTGGCGCGCGGGGCCACCGGCGTGCGGCCGCGGCCTGGCCCTGAGGGTCTGGCGTCGGGTGGCACCCGTCGGCCGGCCGGGGGCCGCGGCAGCCCCACCCCGGGCCCGTCAGGGTGGTGGGCCCGGGGTGGGGCTGCCGGAGTGGTGGGTCTCCCGGGCCCAGGCCCGCCGGGGGTGGCGGGTCAGGGGAGGATCACGCTGCGGGTGAGGTTGCGGGGGCGGTCGGGGTCGAACCCCTTGGACTCCGCCAGCGCCACCGCCAGCCGCTGCGCCCGCACCAGATCCGCCAGCGGATCCGCGCTCCGGTGCGCCACGAGCGCCCCGCCCACCCGGGCCACATCCACCGCCAGTCCGTCCGGCAGCGCCCCGAAGACCCAGGCGACCCGTCCGGGGCCGGTGATGGAGATGGGCCCGTGGCGGTACTCCATCGCCGGGTACGCCTCCGTCCAGGCCCCGGCCGCCTCGCGCATCTTGAGTCCCGCCTCCAGCGCCAGCCCGTAGGTCCAGCCGGTGCCCAGGAAGGTCCACTGTTCGGCGCTGACGACCGCCTCCGGCAGGGGTTCGCTGACCGCCAGTTCGGCGTCGACGGCCGCTTCGGCGACCGGCTTGACGCCGGGGATCTCGCCGAGTCCGGCCCGCAGGAAGGCGAGCGCGGTCGTGGCGAACCGGGTCTGGACCACGGACTCCTCGTCGGCCCAGTCCAGCACCGCGACCCGGTCGGCCGCCGTCATCACCGGGGTGGCGGGGTCGGCGGTGAGCGCGAGCGTGGGCACCCGGCCCTTGAGCCGTCCGAGGAGTTCCAGGACCTCCGTGGTCGTACCGGAGCGGGTGATCGCCACGACACGGTCGTAGGAGCGGGCCGCCGGGAACTCGGACGAGGCGAAGGCGTCCGTCTCGCCCTGGCCCGCGGCCTCCCGCAGCGCCGCGTAGGCGATGGCCATGAACCAGGACGTGCCACAGCCGGTGACGGCCACCCGCTCGCCGGGCCGGGGCAGCCCGTCGAAGGCCGCCGCGGCCTCGGCCGCGCGGCGCCAGCACTCCGGCTGAGTGGCTATCTCTGTTGCGGTACGGGACATGCGGCTTAGCTCCTCGCGTACACGTGTCATGGGGGACTCCCGGGAGGTTCCCGGGGCCTCATGCGGACCTGGCACCTGACCATGCGTGCCGGAACACGCGTGCACGGGACACGCGTGCCGGAACACGTGCCTATCAGCCCGGTACACACCCGGGCAATGGCGACCCTCCGTGGTCTGGACCAAAGGAGTGGCTGGTTAAGGGCGTTGCCGAAGTGAGACCGGGGTCGATAGACCTCTCCCGTATACGTGAGCGAAAATCGCACCTTCATCCGGAGCGATGTGGCGCCCGTGGCGAACATGCCGACGCGGTACCGCAGTTGACGCCGGGGCGGTACCGGCTCTCCGGTGGTCCGCCTCCCACCCTCGACCACGACGGACGACAACCATGCGAAGCGGAGCGGCAAGAGCGGTGCGAGGCCAGGCAGAGGAGACGCGCCGTGCCCGTGCGGCGCGGCGCGGCGGACGGGCGGCGGTCGCGCTGGCGCTGGCGACGGCGCTGGCCCTCTCCGGCTGCGGGCTGACCGGCGGCGGGAAGGGCAAGGTCACCCTGAGCCTGGTCGCCGCCGACTACGACGTCAGCGGCGGCCAGAGCAGCCGGGCCTACTGGTCCTCGCTGGTCGCCGCCTTCGAGGCGAAGCACCCGGACATCCGGGTCGAGGTGCGGATCGAGCCATGGACCCGGGTGGACCGTGAGGTCGCCTCGATGGTCGACAAGGGGGAGGCGCCCGACATCGCGCAGATCGGCTCGTACGCCGACTACGCGGACCGGGGCGAGATCTACAAGGCCGACGAGCTGCTCTCCGTACCCGTCCAGTCCAACTTCCTCGCGCCGCTGATCCAGGCGGGCGAGCAGCGGCGGATCCACTACGGGCTGCCGTTCGTCGCCTCGACCCGGCTGCTCTTCTACAACAAGAGGCTCTTCGCCGAGGCGGGGATCGACAAGCCGCCGGCGACCTGGAAGGAGCTGAAGGAGGCGGCGGAGCTGCTGAAGGAGGAGACGGACGCGACGTACCCCTTCGCGCTGCCGCTCGGTCCCGAGGAGGCCCAGGCCGAGCTGATGAACTGGCTGCTGAGCGGCGGCACCGAGGGCTATGTCGAGCCCGGCGGCAGCTACGCCATCGACTCCGAGGAGAACATCGCCACCGTCCGCTGGCTCAAGACCAACCTCGTGGACGCCGGGCTCACCGGCCCCGGTGTGCCCGGGGTGCTCGACCGCAAGCAGGCGTTCGCCGCGTTCACCCGGGGCGAGGTGGGGATGCTCAACGGCCATCCGTCGCTCATCAAGCAGGCCACGAAGGCCGGGATCGACCTCGGTACGGTCGCGATCCCCGGCCGTACGGGCAAGCCGAGGGCGGCCATGGGCGTCGCCGACTGGATCATGGGCTTCAAGGAGAACGGGAACCGGGCGGAGATCGGGGAGTTCCTGAACTTCCTCTTCGCCGACGAGAACGTGCTGGCCTTCGCCGCCCAGAACGATCTGCTGCCGGTGACGGTCTCCGCCTCCGAGTCGATGCGGACCAGCCCGGCCCACCGCAAGCTGCGGGTCTTCCTGGACGAGCTGCCGACATCGCGGCTGCCCCCGGTCGGCAAGACCTCGTGGACGGCGGTGAGCGAGGACATCAAGAAGTCGGTGGGCGCCGCCATGGCGCCGGGCAGCGATCCGGAGAAGGTCCTGAAGACGATCGCGGCGCGCGCCGAGTCCGCCGAGGCCCAGGAGGAGGAGTAGCCCCGGCGGCACCCGGGCCCGGCCCTGCCCCGTCGGCCCTCCGCTCCGGCCTCCGGCGCCCGGCCCCGCGCGACGCGCCCGGCCCCGCGCGACGCGCCCGGCCCCGCGCGACGCGCCCGGCCCCGTGCGGCGGGTGCTCGGCAGGGAGGCGACGCCGCCCCTCAGCCGACCGGGCCCGTGACCCCGCGCGACGGGTAGCGTGGAGGGATGACGGAGAGCGAGGGACGCGGGCTCAGGGAGCGGGAACGGGCGGTGCTCGCGCTGGAGCGGGAGAGCTGGCCCGGCCCCGGCGCCAAGGAGCGCGCCGTGCGCGAACGCCTCGGGATGTCCCCCGTCCGCTACTACCAGCTGCTGAACGCCCTGCTCGACGACGAGCGCGCCCTCGCCCACGATCCGGTCACCGTCAACAGACTCCGCCGTGTCAGAGACGGGAAACGCACGCGCCGCTAGGGTCGGACCATGGGCAGCTCCCCGTACGCGCATCCCCTGCCGTCGCCGTCGACGCACGCGGGCCGTGAGGGCCTCGCCGCGCTGATCGACCGGCCCGACAAGGCCGTCGTCGCCCTCGACTTCGACGGCACCCTCGCCGAGATCGTCCCCGACCCCGAGCGGGCCCGCGCCCACCCGGACGCGGTGCCCGCGCTCGCCCGGCTGGCGCCGAAGGTGGCCTCCGTCGCCGTCGTCACCGGCCGCCCCGCCGGGGTGGCGGTGCGTTACGGCGGCTTCGCCGGGGTGCCGGGCCTGGACCATCTCGTCGTCCTCGGCCACTACGGCTCCGAGCGCTGGGACGCGGTCACCGGCACGGTCCACACACCCGCTCCGCACCCGGGCGTGGCGGCGGTCCGCGCCGAACTCCCCGGCGTCCTCGACAGCGTCGGGGCCTGGCACGGCACCTGGGTGGAGGAGAAGGGCCAGGCCGTCGCCGTCCACACCCGCCGCGCCGCCGACCCCGCCGCCGCCTTCGAGGCGCTGCGTGCGCCGCTCTCCGCGCTCGCCGCCCGGCACGGGCTGATCCTGGAGCCGGGCCGGATGGTGCTGGAGCTGCGGCCCCCGGGCATGGACAAGGGCGTCGCCCTCGCGGAGTACGTCCGCGAGGTGGGCGCGGCGGCGGTCCTGTACGCCGGGGACGACCTGGGCGATCTGCCCGCCTACGCGGCCGTGGAGAAGCTCCGCTCGGACGGCGTGCCGGGCCTGCTGGTGTGCAGCGGCAGCACCGAGGTCACCGAACTCGCCGACCGGGCCGACCTGCTGCTCCCCGGCCCGGCGTCGGTGGTCCACTTCCTGGCCGCGCTCGCGGAACGGCTGTAGTCCCCCCGTAGCCGTCCGTACCTCTCCTGCGGTACGAGAGGTACGGACGGTACGAGAGGTGCTAGGTCGTGTCTTCAAAATCCCGTCTGTCCGCCGCGCCCTGGCACGCACGCTCGCCGCGTTGTCCTCAGTCGCCAATGCTCCGCATTGACTCCCTCCTCCGCCTTGCGATCGCACGCACCAGACCCCGCCAGACCCGCCCTCCGGGCGGACGACGCTATTTTGAAGACACTCCCTAGCCCACCGCCGTCAGCGCCTCCAGCTGGTCCAGGAACCAGCGCGTCGGCGGGAGGGCCGTGGCGCGTTCCGCCAGCCGCCGTGAGGTGGCCAGCCGGTCCTCGGGGGAGAGGGTGAGCGCGGTGTGCAGGGCCTCGGCGGTGGCGATGACGTCATACGGATTGACCGTGATCGCGTCCTCGCCGAGTTCCTCGTGGGCGCCCGCCTCGCGCGAGAGGACCAGCGCGCACCCGGCGTCGGAGACCACCGGGACCTCCTTGGCGACCAGGTTCATCCCGTCCCGGATCGGGTTGACCAGCGCCACGTCCGCCAGCCGGTAGGCCGCCAGCGAACGGGCGAAGTCGTCCTTGACATGGAGGACCACCGGGGTCCAACCGGGCGTGCCGTACTCCTCGTTGATGGCGTCGGCGACCCGCTGGACCTCCGCCGTGTAGTCGCGGTAGACGGCGAGGTCCTGCCGCGAGGGATAGGCGAACGCCACATGGGTGACGCGTTCGCGCCACTGGGGGCGGGTGGCGAGCAGCGCGCGGTACGCGTGCAGCCCGCGCACGATGTTCTTGGACAGCTCGGTGCGGTCGACCCGCACGATCGCGCGGCGGCCGGGCCCGATCTGCGCGCGCAGCGCCGCCATCCGCTCCTCGACATCCGGCCGGTGCGCCCGTTCCCGCAGGAAGCCGGCGTCGGCGCCCAGGCCGTGGACCCCGATCCGGGTGGTGGCGAGGGCGTCCTCGCCGAGCACGGCACGGCAGCAGTCGGCGAAGGCGCCGGCCCACCGGTGGGTGAGGAAACAGGCGCGGTCGGCGCCGAGCAGCCCGCGCAGCAGTCGCGCGGCGATGTCGTCGGGCAGCATCCGGAAGTAGTCCACGGGCGCCCACGGGGTGTGGGAGAAGTGGCCGATGCGCAGATCGGGCCGGAGTTCCCGGAGCATCCCGGGGACGAGCGCGAGGTGGTAGTCCTGCACGAGGACGGCGGCGCCCTCGGCCGCCCGGTCGGCGAGCGCCTCGGCGAAGGAGCGGTTGTAGCTCTCGTAGGAGGCCCACTGGCGGCGGAACTCCGCGTCGAACACCGGCTCCAGGGGGGTCTGGTAGAGCATGTGGTGGACAAACCAGAGCACCGAGTTGGCGATGCCGTTGTACGCGTCGGAGTGGACCGTCTCGTCGATCGCGAGCATCAGGACCCCCTCCTCGCCGACCCCGCGGCGCACGGCCTCGCGGTCGCCGGGACCGAGGGCGGAGCAGACCCAGAGCGCGTCGGCCTCGGCGCCGATGGCGGAGAGCCCGGAGACCAGGCCCCCGCCGCCGCGCCGGGAGGTGAGCGTCCCGTCGTCGGCGAGGGAGTACGTGACGGGGCCGCGGTTCGACGCGACGAGGATCCCGGCGGGCGCGGGCGCGGGCGCGGGTGCCGGCTCGGGATCGTCCGGGGCGGGGGCGGCGGACGGGCCGCCCGGTGCGGTGGTGCCGTCCGTTGCTGCGGGGGGCTCGGAGACCATGTCGCGAAACCTAGCCCGTCCGGTAAACCCTCAAACGTGCGTACGCCCGAGCTGGCTCACACCGGCCGCCCCCGGCCCCGGAGGCTCCGCGTACGGCTCGCGAACCGGTCCGCCCCGGCCCGGTCAGGGGCGGCGGGAGCGGAGGGCGGCGACCGCGACAACGGCGGCGGCGGTCAGGCTCAGCGCCAGGCCCGCGAGGAGCCAGAGGCGCTCGGTGACCGGGTCGCCCTGGGGGAGCCCGGTCACGGTGTCGGCGTGGGCGAGGGGGGTCAGCAGCAGCGGGGCCGAGGTCAGGGGCAGCAGGGCCAGTGCTCTTCGGGTGAGTTTCATGGAGGGGATGTTCATGGACTTATCGGTTTTATCCCGCCTTATGCGGCACGACGCGCCGCGTACTCACTGATCTCGCGCATCGGCGGGCGCTCCTCCGTGTCCACCGCGTGGGTCCGGGGGACGAACCCCTCCTCCGCCCGTTCGAACTGGGTCAGCGCCGGGCGCACCAAATGACCACGGGAGAGGCGGAGCTGGGCGGTGCGGTAGATCGCCGCCGCCATCCGGCCCAGCGCCTGCCCGTCCTGGTGGCGATGGCGGCGGGAGCCCACATCGACCTGCGCCAGGGCGTCCAGGCCCACCGTGTGCAGCGCGTCCACCAGCAGGCCCAACTCCACTCCGTAACCGACAGGGAAGGGAAGCCGCTCCAGCAGCGAGCGCCGCGCCGCGTACTCGCCGCCCAGCGGCTGGACGAAGCCCGCCAGCGCCGGCCAGTGCAGATTGAGCAGCGGCCGGGCCACCAGCTCGGTGACACGGCCTCCCTGACCTGCGGCATCACCCAGGGGGCGGTCATACATCGCCTTCACGAAGGCCACCTCGGGATCGGTCAGCAGCGGCCCGGCTATCCCCGTGACGAAGTCCGCGGAGAAGTTCTCCAGATCGGCGTCCACAAAGCAGACGACCTCTCCCTTGGTGACCATGAGTGATCGCCACAGGACCTCGCCCTTGCCGGGCAGCGCGGGGATCCGGGGCAGGATCGAGTCCCGGTGCACCACCCGCGCCCCGGCCGCCGCCGCCACCTCGGCGGTGCGGTCGGTGGAACCGGAGTCGATCACCACCAGTTCATCGACGAACGGCACCGCCTCCATCAGCTCCCGGCGGATGACGGTGACGATCTCCCCGACCGTCGCCTCCTCGTTGAGCGCGGGCAGGACCACGCTGACCGTCGTCGAGCGCTTGGCCTCCAGCAGCGCGCCCAGGGGACGATCGGCCGCCGTCCAGGAGCGTCCGGCCAGCCAGCGCTCCACCTCTTCGAGCACGTTTCGCCACTCCACTCGCGTCCGTCTGTGATCCATCTCGCGGTGCGGACCTCTGTCTCAACCGCTAGGGCATTCGGTTACAGTCTTGAACAACACGGAGGCCCGGCGCATGTCGGGGTCCTTCGTTCCGCGTCGGCCGACCGGTCCGTCCTCCCTTCACGGGGGCCCGGGGTCCGCCGCTCACAACCGAATAGCGCTCATCCAGAGGGGCAGAGGGATACGGCCCGTTGAAGCCCCGGCAACCCTCCAGCCGGTCTCCGTCGCCATACAGGCGCCGCGAGGCTCCCGGCTTGGGAAGGTGCCAAATCCGTCTCATGGCGAAACGCGCCATGAGGAAGATGAGGAGAAAGGGCCTCGCCTCCATGGCTGTGCAGACTTCGACCGACACCCCCCTCCGCCTCGGCCCCGCCGTCGGCCTCTCCTGTCGTGAGTGCGGAGAGCGCTTCGACCTCGGCCCGATCTTCGCCTGCGCCTCCTGCTTCGGCCCGCTGGAAGCGGCGTACGAACTCCCCGAGGGCGACCCCGAGGCGCTGCGCAAGGCGATCGAGGCCGGACCGGCGAACATCTGGCGGTACGCGCCGCTGCTGCCCGTCCCCGCCGATGTCGCCGAGCGGCCCAATCTCAACCCCGGCTTCACCAAGCTGGTCAAGGCCGACAACCTCGCCCGTGAACTCGGGGTCACCGGCGGTCTCTACGTCAAGGACGACTCCGGCAACCCGACCCACTCCTTCAAGGACCGGGTCGTCGCCATCGCCGTCGAGGCCGCCCGCGCCTTCGGTTTCACCACCCTCTCCTGCTCCTCCACCGGCAACCTCGCGGGCGCCGTCGGCGCCGCCGCCGCCCGTGCCGGACTGCGCTCCTGCGTCTTCATCCCGCACGACCTGGAGCAGGGCAAGGTCGTCATGGCCGCCGTCTACGGGGGCGAGCTGGTCGGCATCGAGGGCACCTATGACGACGTGAACCGTTTCTGCTCCGAGCTGATCGGCGACCCGCTCGGCGAGGGCTGGGGCTTTGTCAACGTCAACCTCCGCCCCTACTACGCGGAGGGCTCCAAGACCCTCGCCTACGAGATCTGCGAGCAGCTCGGCTGGCGGCTGCCGGACCAGATCGTCATCCCCATCGCCTCCGGCTCCCAGCTCACCAAGATCGACAAGGGGCTTCAGGAGCTGATCAGGCTCGGACTGGTCGAGGACCGCCCGTACAAGATCTTCGGCGCGCAGGCGCTGGGCTGCTCCCCGGTGGCCGCCGCCTTCAAGGCCGGACACGACGTCGTACGCCCGGTGAAGCCCGACACCATCGCCAAGTCGCTGGCGATCGGCAACCCGGCCGACGGGCCGTATGTCCTGGACATCGCCCGGCGCACCGGGGGAGCGGTCGAGGACGTCACGGACGAGGAGGTCGTGGACGCGATCAAGCTGCTCGCCCGGACCGAGGGGATCTTCGCGGAGACCGCGGGCGGGGTGACCGTCGGGGTGACCCGCAAGCTGATCGAGAACGGGGTGCTCGACCCCTCGCTGACCACCGTCGTCCTCAACACCGGGGACGGGCTCAAGACCCTGGACGCGGTCGCCCCGACGACCGGTCCTTCGGCGACGATCCGGCCGAGCCTGGACGCGTTCCGCGCGGCGGGGCTGGCGGGCTAGTCACGATCCGGGCGCCCGGGGCGCCGGGACCCGCCGCGCGGGTCCGCCCCCGGGCCGGGTCCGCCCCCGGCTCCCGTGCGCCGGTCTTTCGGGACCGGCGCCCACCCCCACCTCCTCCTGTTCCCCTCTCTCTGGGAGATCCGAGAATGAGCGTCACCGTCCGTATCCCGACCATCCTGCGCACCTACACCGGCGGCAAGGCCGAGGTCCCCGCCGAGGGGACGACCCTCTCCGAGGTGATCGCCGACCTGGAGCAGAACCACACCGGTATCGCCGCGCGCGTCCTGGACGACGAGGGCAAGCTGCGCCGCTTCGTCAATGTCTATGTGAACGACGACGATGTCCGCTTCGAGCAGGGCCTCCAGACGGCGACGCCGGACGGCGCCGGGATCTCGATCATCCCGGCGGTCGCGGGCGGCTGACCCCTCGCGGCGCCCCGGACGGCCCCCGCGCCCCCCGCTATGGGGTGACCACCCCACCGGGTGATCACCGTGGGGCCACCGGATCGCCGTACCCGGACGATTACCTTACGTAATCCAGAGAATTGCCCTCTCCGTCAGAGAAACGGAGGGGGCAATTCTGCATGGTTGAGCACGCTACAGTTGGGGAACGCGCGATGCTCGCCCTTGCTGAGCCGCCTATGAGAATGCGCCCTGGGGCGATAAGAAGCAGCCAATATGCTCCGGTGATTGTCTTGTAAGTCTCCTTTGTCGGGCCCGACTTGCCCCGGAATTGCTTGAATTCTGGTTAATTACCCTATCGCTCGGGGCGGGATTTCTCGTCCGATTGACCTGTTGCAGAGGGCAGTTGGACAGATACATTCAGCGGCGGTCGACGCGTTCCGGCGCACACCTGAGAAACTTCTCCGCCCCTCGTGGACGGGGTCGCCACCAGGTGAGGTCTGACCCGGGTCCGCGAAGTGCGGTCCCGCGCAAGGGCCAGTAATAGGGGAGTTAGGCATGGCTCAGGGCACCGTCAAGTGGTTCAACGCGGAGAAGGGGTACGGCTTCATCGCGGTCGACGGTGGTGCGGATGTATTCGTCCACTACAGCGCGATCCAGATGGACGGCTACCGCACCCTGGAGGAGGGTCAGCGAGTCGAGTTCGAGATCTCGCAGGGACAGAAAGGACCGCAGGCGGACATGGTCAAGCTCGCGGTCTGAACTGTCCGCGATGCCCGCGCTTCCCCTTGAACGGGGCCATGGCGGGTGAGACGTGGTCGGCCACCGACGCGCTCGTGCGTGTGGGGCCCGCATCCCAGTCCTGGGAGCGGGCCCCACACGCGTTTCCGGCCCACCCCCATCGCCCTGCGGACCGCATGCCCACAAGCGGGTGGGCCCGGTGCCGGTCACGCCGGGCGTGGCGCGTGAGAGGTGGGGGTCGGAGGGGGTGGGGCGCTTGCACTCGGAGGGGGCGAGTGCTAATCATTGGCGTTAGCACTCTCCGGGTGAGAGTGACAGAGAGGACCGAGTCGGTGAGGTCCGCACACCGGGTGGGGCTCAGAACCACACGGTGAGCAGGCCGTCCGTCGCGGGCGCCAGCGCGGTCCGCCAGCTTCCCACCAGTCCGTGGAGGACACTTCACATGGCAAAGATCATCGCGTTCGACGAGGAGGCGCGGCGCGGCCTTGAGCGCGGTATGAACCAGCTCGCCGACGCCGTCAAGGTCACCCTCGGTCCCAAGGGCCGCAACGTCGTCCTTGAGAAGAAGTGGGGCGCGCCCACGATCACCAACGATGGTGTGTCCATCGCCAAGGAGATCGAGCTGGAGGACCCGTACGAGAAGATCGGCGCCGAGCTGGTCAAGGAAGTCGCCAAGAAGACGGATGACGTCGCTGGTGACGGAACGACCACCGCGACCGTCCTCGCTCAGGCGCTCGTCCGCGAGGGTCTGCGCAACGTTGCCGCCGGTGCCAACCCGATGGCCCTGAAGCGCGGTATCGAGAAGGCCGTCGAGGCCGTCTCCGGTGCCCTGCTGGAGCAGGCCAAGGACGTGGAGACCAAGGAGCAGATCGCTTCCACCGCCTCCATCTCCGCCGCCGACACCCAGATCGGCGAGCTGATCGCCGAGGCCATGGACAAGGTCGGCAAGGAAGGCGTCATCACCGTCGAGGAGTCCCAGACCTTCGGTCTGGAGCTGGAGCTCACCGAGGGTATGCGCTTCGACAAGGGCTACATCTCGGCGTACTTCGCCACCGACATGGAGCGTATGGAGGCGTCCCTGGACGACCCGTACATCCTGATCGTGAACTCCAAGGTCGGCAACGTGAAGGACCTCCTTCCGCTGCTGGAGAAGGTCATGCAGTCGGGCAAGCCGCTGCTGATCATCGCCGAGGACGTCGAGGGCGAGGCCCTGTCCACGCTCGTCGTGAACAAGATCCGCGGCACCTTCAAGTCCGTCGCCGTCAAGGCCCCGGGCTTCGGCGACCGCCGCAAGGCCATGCTGAACGACATCGCCATCCTCACCGGTGGCACGGTCATCTCCGAGGAGGTCGGCCTCAAGCTGGAGAACGCCGGTCTCGACCTGCTCGGCCGTGCCCGCAAGGTCGTCATCACCAAGGACGAGACGACCATCGTCGACGGTGCCGGTGACAGCGACCAGGTCGCCGGGCGGGTCAACCAGATCCGCGCCGAGATCGAGAACTCCGACTCGGACTACGACCGCGAGAAGCTCCAGGAGCGCCTGGCGAAGCTCGCCGGTGGCGTCGCGGTCATCAAGGCCGGTGCCGCGACCGAGGTCGAGCTCAAGGAGCGCAAGCACCGCATCGAGGACGCCGTGCGCAACGCGAAGGCGGCCGTCGAGGAGGGCATCGTCGCCGGTGGTGGCGTGGCTCTGCTCCAGGCTTCCTCCGTCTTCGAGAAGCTGGAGCTGACGGGTGACGAGGCGACCGGCGCCAACGCCGTCCGTCTGGCCCTGGAGGCCCCGCTGAAGCAGATCGCCGTCAACGGTGGTCTTGAGGGCGGCGTCGTCGTGGAGAAGGTGCGCAACCTGACCCCGGGTCACGGTCTGAACGCCGCGACCGGCGAGTACGTCGACATGATCGCCGAGGGCATCCTCGACCCGGCCAAGGTGACGCGCTCCGCGCTCCAGAACGCCGCGTCGATCGCCGCGCTGTTCCTGACCACCGAGGCCGTCATCGCCGACAAGCCGGAGAAGGCCGCCGCGGCCGCTCCGGGCGGCATGCCGGGCGGTGACATGGACTTCTGATCCGCCATGGATCGGTAGCCCAGAGCGGTACGAAGGGCGGCACCCCCTCCACGGGGGGTGCCGCCC
>NZ_JBHVHF010000022.1:0-50513 GCF_042800315.1 Streptomyces sp. NPDC057638 | reverse complement strand
CCGACCGCGAACGGGGTACCCCACCGTCACCCGTGGGGTACCCCGTTCGCTCTCGCCCGTGCGGTGGCGCCCCGGTTCGCGTCTCAGCCCCCGCCGGTCAGCCGCCAGGCCCCACCGGCCCGGCGCACCGCCGCGAAGCCGCCGTCCGCGACCCGCCGGGGCACCTCCTCCGCCTCGCGCAGGACCCGGCGCCTGCCGTCGGGAGTGGCGGTCCAGTCCTGACGCGTCACCGTCCTGCCCGCGTACACGGGGTCCCAGGACAGGGCGTGGAAGGGGGCCGCGAAGGGCGCCAGCGTGGCGAGGCAGTGCACGGCCCTGCGGTGGTACCACTTGGCGACCGCCGTGATCGTCCAGCCCTCGGCCACGGCCTCCCGGAGATACGGCAGCGCGAACTCCACGTTCTGCCAGGTGTTGGCGGACCGGTCCTCGTACCGGATGGCGCTGTCGGGGACACCGCGCTCCCTGAGCAGTCCGTGGAAGACCCGCCCCTCCACGATCCCGGTGTGCCGGTTCACCCCACCGGTCAGGATGATCAGCGGCGCGAGCCCCCGGTGGTACCGCTCCGCCGCGATCTCCACGGGACGCGTCTGGTTCGTACCGAAGACGAGGTGGGCGGTCGGCCGGTCCGGGGGCGGCGGCGCCTCGATGTCCACGGCGCGCGCGATGTCACGGACCTGGTCCGGGCCGAGGTCGGCGCCGCTCATGCCGACCCCCCGGATGAGCCGTGGTGACCGGTCGGCACCATGGCCACCTCCTGGTAGCGCGTGCGGTACTCCGCCGTGGGGTGCGCCCCGGGGAAGTCGCGTTCCAGGACCTGGCAGAGCTTCGCGGCGAGTGTCATGGTCGGCCAGTCCGCGCGGTGCCCGGCGAGCGCCGCGTGCCCGGCGGCGACCGCCTCGTCAAGGTTCCCGGTGCCCGCCTGGGCGAGTCCGAGGATGAGCTGGGCGCGGGCATAACCGCGTGACGGATGCCCGCCGTACCGCTGGGTCTGGGGACCGTAGTGCGTGCGCAGGACATGATCCGTGGCGATGACGGCGTCCTGATGGCGGCCCAATAGCATCAAGGCGGTCGCCGTGTACGGGGGGTCCTCCCCCGGAGAGACCGAGAACACCCCCGCCGCCGTCGCCGTGGCGGGCAGCTTCGCCATGTCCACGCGCGCTCGGTTCCGCGCGTCCGCCATCTGGTCGGCGTCGCCCGTCATCGCCGCCGCCCGCATCTCCTGGGTGACGAGCTTCGCGTGCGCGGGAGTACCCGGCGCGGTGATCGCCTGCCCCCGGGAGGCCAGCGCCACCGACTCACGGGGCCGCCCCTGGTAGAAGGCGATCAGTGATCGCGTGAACAGCGCCCACCCGGACAGCTCGGGATGGCCTGCTTCCCGCCCGCACCGGTCCGCCTCGCCACACCAGAGGCGCGCCGCCGCATGCGCCCCCATGTCACAGGCTGCGATCCCCAGCAGACAGGAGAGCCAGCCCACGGAGAGAGTGACGTCCTCGCGCTGGGCTCCGGGAACGGAGGAGGCCAGAAGTCGGCCGGCCTGTGTCCTGACGGCGAGGAGTTCGTCGTAGACCTCGGCTGGAGGCAGGGAGCGGATCGTCAGTGCGTAGTGGTCGATCAGGTCGCTGAGGGCGTCTTTGACACTGCTCACGCCATCACCGCCCATGAGGTCGAGCGCCTGGGCGGCGCGCTGGCCGTGCGGGGCCGCCATCGGCCCGGCCGAACGGGCGGCGCTCTCCGTGACGAAGGCCCGCCGGTCCACACCGACCGGCGTCGCGCCCCGCGCTCCGGCGTCTTGGGTCTCCATGCCGTCGGCGGTCGCTTCCCAGGGCCGCGCCGGGAGACCGAGCATCTCGCCGGGGATGCCGAACCCGTCGGCCACGCGCTCGATGAGCCCGCGCCCCCGGATGCCCCGGGCGCCACGGATGATGTCGCTGACACGCGAGCTGGTCATCCCGCCGATCGCGGCGGCCATCACGGCCTGGCTGGAGCCGGTCCGGCGATTCACCAGCCGGAAGATCTCCCGAAAGTCCCGGACCGCGCAGGCGCGCCGCATGGCGTCGCTGTCGAGCAACGTGTCGGGGACCGTCAGCGGATAGCCGTTCCGGCGATTCATTCGGTCGTCCATGGGCCACCTGATGTCGGCGGAAACGATGGGCGCCCAGCGTAGACATGGGACAGGGAGCGAGGCTCCCCGAACGAGAGGGAACGAGGTACACCCCACGGGTCCGGGGCGGGTTCTCCACGGGATCGCCGCACGTCAGCGCGGGGATCCCCACCGACCGCGAACGGGGTACCCCACCATCACCCGTGGGGTACCCCGTTCGCCCTTGTCCGTACGGACCCGGCCCGCTACAGCAGCGTCGCGCCCGGTGCCGGGCCCGTCGCCACATGGGTGGCGCGGCAGGTGCCGGAGGCGAGGAGGGCCTCGGCGACCTGGTGGGCGGAGTCGGCCGAGGACGTCAGGAAGGCGGTCGTCGGGCCGGAGCCGGAGACCAGGGCGGCGAGGGCGCCCGCCGTGGTGCCCGCCGCGAGGGTGTCGGCGAGCGCGGGGCGCAGGGAGAGGGCCGCGGGCTGGAGGTCGTTGGTGAGGGCGGCGGCGAGGGCGTGGGGGTCGCCCGTGCGCAGGGCGTCCAGGAGGGCCGGGGAGGCGGTGGGCTCCGGGACGTCGGTGCCCTCGGTGAGACGGTCGAACTCCCCGTACACGGCCGGGGTCGACAGACCGCCGTCGGCGACCGCGAAGACCCAGTGGAAGGGTCCGCCGGTCTCCAGGGTGGTCAGCCGCTCGCCCCGGCCGACGCCGAGCGCCGCGCCGCCGACGAGGCTGAAGGGGACGTCGCTGCCCAGCTCGGCGCAGAGGTCGAGCAGCTCCTCACGGGTGGAGCCGAGGCCCCACAGCGCGTCGCACGCCAGCAGGGCGCCCGCGCCGTCGGCGCTGCCGCCCGCCATGCCGCCCGCGACCGGGATGTGCTTGGCGATATGGATATGGACATCGGGCGTGCGGCCGTGGCGCTCGGCGAGCAGGGTCGCGGCGCGGGCGGCGAGGTTGGTGGGGTCGAGGGGGACGCGGTCGGCGTCGGTGCCCTCGCAGGTGACGGTCAGGGCGGCCGCCGGGGCGACCGTGACCTCGTCGAAGAGGGAGACGGCGAGGAAGACGTTGGCGAGGTCGTGGAAGCCGTCGGGGCGCGCGGCGCCGACGGCGAGCTGGACGTTGACCTTCGCCGGGACACGGACGGTGATCTTCGCGGCGGACGATGGCGTCACGGCTTGGCCTCCGCGATCCGGGCGAACTCCTCCACCGTCAGCGACTCCCCGCGCGCCTGCGGTGAGACTCCGGCCGCCACCAGTGCCGTCTCGGCGGCGGCCGGGGAGCCCGCCCATCCGGCGAGCGCGGCCCGCAGCGTCTTGCGGCGCTGGGCGAAGGCCGCGTCGACGACGGCGAAGACCTCGGCCTTGGTCGCGGTCGTGGCGGGCGGGTCGCGGCGGACCAGGGAGACCAGTCCGGAGTCGACGTTGGGCGCGGGCCAGAAGACGTTGCGGCCGATGGAGCCCGCGCGCTTGACCTGCGCGTACCAGTTCGCCTTCACCGACGGCACCCCGTAGACCTTGTTCCCGGGCCCGGCGGCGAGCCGGTCGGCGACCTCGGCCTGGACCATCACCAGCGTCCGCTCGATGCTGGGGAAGCGGTCGAGCATATGCAGCAGCACCGGCACGGCCACGTTGTACGGGAGGTTGGCGACCAGCGCGGTCGGCGGCGGGCCGGGCAGCTCGTCCACCAGCATCGCGTCGGAGTGCACCAGCGAGAAGCGGGGGGCACGGGCGGGCATCCGGGCCAGGATCGTGGACGGCAGGGCCGCCGCGAGGGTGTCGTCGATCTCGACGGCGACGACGCTCTCGGCCGCCTCCAGCAGCGCCAGGGTCAGCGAGCCGAGCCCGGGACCGACCTCCACGACCACGTCGTCGGCGCGGACCTCGGCGGTCCGGACGATCCGGCGGACGGTGTTGGCGTCGATGACGAAGTTCTGGCCGCGCTGCTTGGTGGGGCGGACCCCGAGCGCGGACGCCAGCTCACGGACGTCGGCGGGGCTCAGGAGCGCGTCGGGCTCTGTGGTACTCACCGATACAGCCTACGGGGAGCGGGGAGGGCCCCGGGCCACCCGCGCGTTCTACCGGTAGAGCCGCCGTCCGCAGTGCGGCCAGGGGCTGGCTCCCCGGCGTACGTACAGTTTCTTCGCCCGGTAGGTCTGTTCGGCGGCGGTCGCGTCCTGGGGGCGGCCGGAGCCGCCGAGGGAGCGCCAGGTGGCGGTGTCGAACTGGTAGAGCCCGCCGTAGGTGCCCGACGGGTCCACGGCGCGGGGGCGGCCGCCGGACTCGCACCGGGCCAGCGCGTCCCAGTCGAGGTGGTCGGCGCCGGAGACCGAGCGGGGCAGCGGCCGGGTGCCGACCCGGACCCGCTGCGTCACGGGTGCGCGCACCACCTCCTGCGCGATCTTCCGGGGCCGCTCGCGTACGCCGTTGACGGTCCGCAGTTCGTATGTCACCCGCCGGGCGCCGGGCCTGCCCTGGCGGTCGACCGACTCCGTCCCCGCGAAGAGCCCGGGGTCCTCGGTCCGCTCCACCGCGTACGGGATCTCCTCCTCCACCACCTTCCGGGAGCCGGTGATCCGCAGCACCGTCACCGTCTGGCCGTCCCGGGGGAAGCTCGACGGCGGTACGGAGGTGGAGTCGCGGCCGTGGAGGGCGATGCCCGCCTCGGCCAGGGCCTCGCCGACGGTGGCCGCGTTGGTACGGATGGTCCGCGTCCGGCCATCGGCCAGGAACGTCACCGTCCGCTCGGTCCGGACGGCGAGCGCCAGCCCGGTGCGGCCGATGGCGGAGGAGCGGGAGGCGGAGAGATGGGCGCCCTCGGCCCGCACCCCGAGCTGGCGCAGCGCTCCGTCGACGGTCCGCGCGGTGGTCCACACCTCGCGGCGCTCCCCGTCGAGGGTGAGGCTGACGAGCCGCCCGTAGCGGACGACGACCCGGTCGCCGCTGGCGAGGGCGTCATCGAGGGCGGGGGCGACGATGTCATGGGCGCCGACGGCGACCTTCTCGGAGTCGAGGAGGTCGTGGACGTCGTCGGCGAAGGTGTGCAGGGTGCGCGGGACGCCGTCGACGGTGAGGGTGACGGCCTTGTCGCTGGCGACGAAGGCGGAGGTGCCGCCCGCCAGGAACGCGACGACCAGGGCCTGCGGCAGCAGACGGCGCAGTCCGTCGGGGCGCCGGGCCGCCGCCCAGCGGCCACGGCGCCGGGACCGCCGCTCCCGTTCGGGGGTGGCGGGCCGGGGCTCGGCACGGGCCCGGTGTCGGCCGCCGCCGCTCATCTCACGGCGGGCGCGTTGACCGCTCTCGTCGCTCGGCTCACCCGAGGGGCTCTGGTCGCTCACAGCACTCCGTAGGGGTTCCGGGGGTCCGGTAAGGCCGGGTAAGGCCCAGTGAGGCGAGGAGGCTAGCGCGAGGCGCCGTGACTCTCCAAAGCCGCACGGTTACGGAGGGTGGAGGCCGGGGTGTCGAGCCCGCCGTCCGGCGGGAGGGGCGCGGGCGGCGGCTCCCCGCCCGGCATTAGTGACATCAGATGCATAAGTGGTGATCATGCCGGAGTGGCACGGAAGGGCCCGGCGCACACGCCAGGACCCCGCCGGTGTCCCCCGAACGGCCCGCCGCGCTCAGTACCCGAACGCCTCCGCCGTGTTCGCGCCGATCGCCTCCGCCAGGGTGTCCTCGTCCAGGCCCTTCACCTCGGCCATCGCCCGGAGCGTGACCGGGATCAGATACGGGGCGTTGGGGCGCCCCCGATAGGGCACCGGGGTCAGGAACGGCGCGTCCGTCTCCACCAGGACCAGCTCGCGCGGCGCGACGGCGAGCGCGTCCCGCAGCGGCTGGGCGTTCTTGAAGGTCACATTGCCCGCGAAGGACAGGTAGTAGCCCGCCGCCGCGCAGATCCGGGCCATCTCGGCGTCACCGGAGTAGCAGTGGAAGACCGTCCGCTCGGGGGCGCCCTCCTCGGCGAGGATCCGCAGCACATCGGCGTGGGCGTCCCGGTCGTGGATGACCAGCGCCTTGCCGTGGCGCTTGGCGATCTCGATATGGGCGCGGAAGGAACGCTCCTGTGCGGCCACACCCTCCGGACCGGTGCGGAAGTAGTCGAGCCCGGTCTCGCCGACGGCCTTGACCTGCGGCAGCGCCGCGAGCGCGTCGATCTCGGCGAGCGCGTCATCGAGGGCGGCGTCCCCGCCCCCGGCGCGGGCGCCCTGGCGGGACCATCCGTCCGGATCGCCGAGGACGATCCGGGGCGCCTCGTTCGGGTGGAGCGCCACGGCCGCGTGGACCTGCTCGTGGTCGGCGGCCGTCCGCGCCGCCCAGTGGGAGCCCTTGATGTCGCATCCCACCTGCACAACGGTCGTGACTCCCACGGCCGCCGCACGCGCCAGCGCCTCCTCGACCGTGCCCTCCTGCATGTCCAGGTGGGTGTGGGAGTCGGCGACCGGCACCCGCAGGGGCTCGGGCAGCGGCGGTGGGGCGGATGAGGCACTCATGGGCGCGATCCTACGAGGCCCGCGCCCCCACGCTCATCCGTGGTGCGACCCGCGCCCAACCGTGGTGCGACCCGCGCCCGGGACCCGGTGGGACCCGCGCCCGGCCCCGGATACGGCCGGATCCGTACCCATGGCCTCGGCGCGACCCGTACCCCTGGCCTCCGCGCGACCCGTACCGGCGACCCACGCCCGGGGCCTCAGCGCGGTGGACCGCCGCGCCCCGCGCTCATCTGCGGTGGAACGGGTGAAGGAGGTCCGAGAGGTGCCAGTGATGGTGCTCACGGCGCTGGCGCTCCCGCCGCACATGCTCACGGCGCGGCGGCCGGGGCTGGGCGTCCGGGATCCCGGCGGCCCCGATCGGCCCGGCGGGCGGTACCGGCAGTTCCTCGATGAGCTGCTCCGGCGTGGTCGCGGTCCGGCTCACCAGACCGAGCGCCGCCGACACCTGCCCCGAGCGCATGATCCGCACGACGTGGTTGCCGCAGTTCCCGCACGTCGGGCTGGACAGCGGCGACGGGACGCGCACCCCGCCGCCCGTCCTGTAGACGACGTACTCATGGCCGGACGGATCGATGTGGTGCTCGATGTCGTACGACTGCTCCCAGCCGTATCCGCAGCGCATGCAGGCGAAGGCGTACGCCTCGTGAGCGGGGGCGGTGCCCGTGGTGTCACTCATGCCAGCTCCTCTCCACTGGACCCAGTGGACGCCCATTCCGGCAGGAGCGCATCAGCGCATGTCGAATGTTGGAGGGGTTTTGGGCATTCCATGCCATTGCGGTCGCCATCACCACGGTGAACACGGTCTGCGCTTTGCTTTTCACGATAGTCCTTTACTCCGGCGCGGGCCGCTGGAGGGAGCGGCCCCCGGCGGCCCGTCAGCCCCGGCGATCCAGCGCCGCCCGCTGTGCCGGGCTCAGCCGGTCCGGGCTCACGGTGACCGCGTACATCCGGCCCAGAGGAACGCCGGGGACGCCGGTACCGCCGGGAACATCAGCGGCGGGACCACCGAGCACACCGGGACCGCCGAGCACACAGAGGGCGAGCGGATCGGCCAGGGCCGGATGGAGCCGGACCGCGTCCAGGGCGGTGGCGACCCGCCCGGCGGGCCAGTCGAGCGCGGCGGCGAGCACGCCCACGGTCAGCGGCCGGTCGGTGTGCACCAGGGCGGCGAGCACGGTGAACGCGTCATCGACCGTGGCCTCGCCGAGGGCGCTGCCGCCCATGTGGTCGCTGAGCCGGGCGAAGAACCGGGCCATCGCGCCGAGCCGGGCACCGGCGACCGTGTCGGCGCCGAAGAGGGCGGCCCCGCGCCGCGCCTCGGCCGCCACCTCGCCGTGGGCGCCGGTGTCGGTGTGCCACACCCGGAGCCAGCTCTCCTCGTCGATCTCGTAGCGCTCGCGCCTGGTCCCGGGGTCCGCCCGGCGTGCCACCAGGTCCATGGCTTCGAGCGAGCCGATGGCCAGGGAGACCGACGCCGGGCTGACCTGGAGGCGGCGGACCAGGTCGGCGGCGGTGAGCCCCTCGGTGTCGGCGGTGAGGAGGGTGACGAGCACCCGGGCGGTCATCCGGGGCAGGCCCGTCGCGGTCAGCGTGGCGGCGAACTCGTCGGCGAAGGCCCGGGCCTCCTCCGTGAGGCGCTCCCCGGGCTCCGGCCCGGCGGCCCGGGGCGGGCCGGGGCGGCGGGCGCGGCGGTCGGCGGCCCGCTGGGCGTGGGCGGCCCGGTAGGCGCCGGAGTCGCCGTTGCGGGCGACCTCGCGGCTGATGGTGGAGGTGGGCCGCCCGAGCCGGCGGCCGATCTCGGCGTAGCCGAGCCCGTCCTCCAGCCAGGCCGCGATCCGCCGGCGGTCCTCCTGGGTCAGTCGTCCTCCGGGCACCGGTCCCGCCCCTCCCTCGTATCCATGTCCCCGCCTTCCCGGTCGCCCCGGCCGCCATCGCCACGGATAAGGACGGCGTTGCGTCATCGCCACGCATAAGCACGGCGTTGCGTTTATTCGCATTTCCGTTGCAACAATTGCGGCTGGGTGCCTTTTTTCGTATTGATTTTATTGACGATCACAGGAAATGCGGCATAGCTTTTCCGCGTCACCGAGGCTGCCGAGGCGATCGGGAAGATCGGCACGAGCGAAGCGGAGGAATGCCCTGATGTATGTGATGGCCGTGTCGACCGTCGTGGACCAGGACGGTTTCTGGAACGGGCTCAAGAAGGCACACGCCCGGCTCCCCGGGACGGCCGACTGGAAGATGGCGGTCGCGAGCACCGACGGCGCCCGGGCCGTGAACATCATCACCCATCACTCCGTCGACGCGGTCCGGGAGTTCTTCGAGACCCACGCCGGCGCCTACGCCAGCACGGAGTTCTTCGAGGCGGACGCCCCCAACGCGGTCGGTCTCCCCCGGTGACGCCGCACATCGATGGCGCGCGGGTACGGGAGCGGGTCGCCGAACTGCTGGCGGAGTACGGGATCCCGAGCGCGGCGGTCGGGGTCCTCCACGACGGGGAGATCACCGAATTCGCGGTCGGCGTCAGGAGCGTACGGACACGGGAACCCGCGACGACGGACACGGTCTACCAGTGCGGCTCCCTGACGAAGACCTGGACCGCGCTGGCCCTGCTGCGCCTGGTCGACGAGGGGACGGTCGACCTGGACGCCCCGGTACGGACGTATCTGCCCGGTTTCACCGTGGCCGATCCCCGGGCCGGCGCCACGGTCACCCCGCGCCATCTGCTCCACCACACCAGCGGCATCGAGGAGCACTACGGCGACCCCGGCGAGGGCGAGGACGTCTACGCCCGCATGGTCGCGAACATCGCCGACGCGCCCCAGGTCTTCCCCGTCGGCCACACCCACGGCTACAGCGCGGCACTGGGGTACGCGATCCTCGCGCGGGTCCTGGAGGTGTGCGACGGCACGGGCTGGGACGCGGTCATGCGCGACCGGCTCTTCGACCCCATGGGCCTGACCAGCACCACCAGCGCGCGGGAGCGGGTGGACCCGGCCCGCGCGGCGACCGGGCATCTGCTCCTCTCCGCTGCGGACGGCCCCCGGGTCACCCCCGTCGACCGGCTGCCCCGCGCCTTCGGCCCCGGCGGCGGGATCACCTCGACCGTCCGGGAAACGCTCGCCCTCGCGCATGTCCTGCTGCACGCGGGCGTCGCGCCGAACGGACGGCGGATCATCTCCGCCCGGGCGCTGCGGGAGATGACGGAGTCACGGGTGCCCAACCCCGACCCGTACGGCTTCGGGCCGCACTGGGGGCTCGGGCTCGTCGTCGACGACTGGCACGGCCGGACCGTCTACGCCAGCGACGGCAGCACCATCGGCCAGAACGCCCGGCTGCGGGTGCTGCCGGAGACCGGCACCGCCGTCGCGCTGCTGACCAACGGCGGGCCCCGGGAGAGCTTCGCCCGCGCGGTACTCGACACGGTCCTCACCGAGCTGGGCACCGCCACCGTTCCCGCCCTGCCCGCGCCGGACCCGTCGCTGCGTCTCGACCCGTCCCGGTACGAAGGTGTCTACGAGCGGCCCGGCGCCCGCTACGAGGTGTCGGCCGAGGCCGGACGGCTCCATCTGACGCTGGTGCTCGACCCCTTCCACGCGGAACTCCTCCAGCGGCCGGAGCGGATCCGGTACGAGCTGCTCCCGGTGAGCCAGACGCACTTCCTGATGCCGCCCGCCCACCCGCTGGAGGACACCCAGACGGTCGCGCTCTACGGCGTCGGCGAGACCGCCCACGGGGGTGCCCGCTATCTGCACACCAACAGCCGGGTGCACCCGCGCACCGGGCCCCTGCCGTAGCGGGCGCTTCCCCGGCCTCAGGGGCGGTCGGCCGACTTCGCGGCGACGACCGCGTCGAAGACCTCGCGCTTGGGGAGCCCCGCCTCCACCGCGACCGCCGCGATGGCCTCCTTGCGCCGCTCCCCCGCCTCCTCGCGGATCCGCACCCGCCGCACCAGCTCCTCGGCGGTCAGCTCCTGCGGCCCGGCCGGGGGCGCGCCCTCCACCACGACGGTGATCTCGCCCCGGACGTCCCCCGCCGCCCACGCGGCCAGCTCCGCCAGGGTGCCGCGCTTGACCTCCTCGTAGGTCTTGGTCAGCTCGCGGCAGACGGCCGCGCGCCGGTCCGGGCCGAAGACCTCGGCCATCGCGGTGAGGGTGTCCTCGATGCGGTGCGGCGACTCGAAGTAGACAAGGGTGCGGCGCTCGTCGGCGACCTCGCCCAGCCGGGCGAGGCGTTCGCCGGTCTTGCGCGGCGGGAAGCCCTCGAAGCAGAAGCGGTCGACCGGCAGCCCGGAGAGCGCCAGCGCGGTGAGGACGGCGGAGGGGCCGGGCACGGCGGTGACCCGTACGCCCTCCTCGACGGCGGCGGCGACCAGCCGGTAGCCCGGGTCGGAGACGGACGGCATGCCCGCGTCGGTCACCAGCAGCACCCGGGACCCCTCCAGCAGCGCCCGCACCAGATCGGGGGTGCGGGCGGACTCGTTGCCCTCGAAGTACGACACGACCCGGCCGGTGGTGTGCACGCCCAGGCCCTGGGTGAGCCGCCGCAGCCGCCGGGTGTCCTCGGCGGCGATGACGTCGGCCCCCTCCAGTTCGGCGGCGAGCCGGGGCGGGGCGTCGGCGAGATCGCCGATGGGGGTGCCCGCGAGGACGAGGACGCCGGTGGGGGTGGTGGGGCGCGGCCCGGAGATGTCGGTGGTCACCCGGCCCATTCTCCCAGGGGACGGGCGGGGCGGCGGGCGGGGACCCCGTCACCCCGGCCCCGTCACCGCCACCGGCCCCGTCACCGTCACCGCCACCGCCACGGCGGACTCCCGGGAGCGGCCCCGGGGCGGCTCCTTCCCTCCACCGCCCACCGCGGCGTTCCCTACGATGGCGCGGTGACCAGTACCGCGCCACAGACCCGCCAGGGCCCGGAGGCCACCGACATCTCCGGGCAGCCCCCCGGCTGGCAGCGGCGGCTACGCGGCTTCGGCTATGTGCCCCGGCCCGTGACCGGCCTCCGCGAACGCCTGGATCCGCCCTACACCCGGCCGTCGGAGCGGCTCTGGCCGGTCTTCGGGATCCCGCCGACCGTGGTCAACCCCGTACTGCGGGCCTCCGCCTGGCTGGGGCCGCTGCTGGTGGCGGCCATCGCGGGCGTCCTGCGGTTCTGGAACCTGGGCCGCCCGCACGCGGTGATATTCGACGAGACGTACTACGCGAAGGACGCGTGGGCGCTGATCAAGCAGGGGTACGAGGGGCAGTGGCCCAAACACGTCGGGGAGAGCAAGGTCCCGATCGACAAGGCCATCCTCAGCAACCCCGACGCCGTGCCGGTCCCCATCGACCCCGGCTATGTGGTGCACCCACCGGTCGGGAAGTGGGTGATCGGGTTCGGTGAGCAGCTCTTCGGGTTCACGCCCTTCGGCTGGCGGTTCATGCTCGCGGTGCTCGGCACCGTCTCCGTCTTCCTGATCTGCCGGATCGGGCGGCGGCTCTTCCGCTCCACCTTCCTCGGCTGTGTGGCGGGCACGCTGCTCGCGGTGGACGGGCTCCACTTCGTGATGAGCCGCACCGCGCTGCTCGACCTGGTGCTGATGTTCTTCGTGGTGGCGGCCTTCGGCTGTCTGCTGGCGGACCGGGACTGGGCGCGGCGGCGGCTCGCGGCGGCGCTGCCCGAGGATCCCGACGGCGTGCTGCGGCCCGACGACACGATCGCCTCGACCCTGCGGCTCGGCTGGCGGCCGTGGCGGATCGCGGCCGGGGTGATGCTGGGGCTCGCGGCGGGCACCAAGTGGAACGCGCTCTATGTGATGGCGGCGTTCGGGCTGCTCACCGTCGTCTGGGACGTGGCCGCGCGACGGGTGGCGGGATCCCGGCGGCCCTACCGCACCGTGCTGCGCAAGGACCTGGTCCCCGCGTTCGTGGCGACGGTCCCGGTGGCCGTGGTGACCTACATCGCCACCTGGGCGGGCTGGTTCGCCAGCGACAAGGGCTACGCCCGCACCTGGGCCGAGGGCCGCCGGGGACTCTCCCCCGACCAGGTGAAGCTGCCGTTCCTCGGCGAGGTGGACCTGCCCCAGTTCGATATGACCTGGGTCCCCGAGGCGCTGCGGAGCCTGTGGCACTACGAGGCCGGGGTCTACAGCTTCCATGTGAACCTGACGTCCTTCCACACCTACGAGTCCAACCCGTGGAGCTGGCTGGTCCTGGGCCGTCCCGTCTCGTACTACTACGAGGACCCCCGGGGCGGCACCGGCGGCTGTGACCTCGACCCGGCCGAGAAGTGCGCCAGCGAGGTCCTCGCCCTGGGCACCCCGCTGCTGTGGTGGGCCGCCTGTGTCGCGCTCGGCTATGTGCTGTGGCGCTGGCTCTTCCGCCGCGACTGGCGCGCGGGCGCCATCCTGTGCGCGGTGGCGGCGGGCTGGGTGCCCTGGTTCTTCTACCAGGAGCGGACGATCTTCCTCTTCTACGCGGTGGTCTTCGTCCCGTTCCTCTGTCTCGCGGTGGCGATGATGGTCGGCGCGATCCTCGGCCCGCCCGGCTCGGACGAACGCCGCCGCGCGATCGGCGCGGTCGGCGCGGGCGTCCTGGTGCTGCTGATCATCTGGAACTTCATCTACTTCCACCCCCTCTACACCGGCGAACCGATCCCGATGGACGACTGGCGCGACCGGATGTGGCTGGACACCTGGGTGTAGCCCATCAGCCCTGGGTGGGGTGCCTCTGCCAGCCAGAGCCTCCCCACCCAGAGACACCAGTTGACACAGAGCGTCACCACCTGTACGATCTCGGCATACCCCACCGGGTCTGCAAAGCCCCGGTTCGACGGCCCCGAAAGGGGCCGTTTTTGTATGCAGGCAGGTTGTGCGCGATCAGGAGCAGACCTCACGGCCCCCTCCGCAAGCGAGCACATCTCCACCCTGGGAGGGCAACGCCACGTGGCGGATCTGATCGTTTACGTCGACGGCTTCAACCTGTACCACGGTCTGCACGGCAAATACCGGCACCGGTATCTCTGGCTCGACCTGGTGGCCCTCGCCCGCAGCCTCCGCCCCCGGGACGAACTGGTGAAGGTGAAGTACTTCACCGCGTCCGTCATGAACGACCCGGGCGCGCTCAGTCGACAGGACACCTACCTCCAGGCCCTCTCGGCGCATGGCGGAACGAAGATCGAGATCGTCAAGGGGCGCTACCAGTCCAAGCCGAAGCGCTGCCGCAGTTGCGGCGCCACATGGACCCACTACGAGGAGAAGGAGACGGACGTCAACATCGCCGTCTCCCTCGTCTCCGACATCGCGACGCGGGCCGCGGACAGCGCCATGATCATCAGCGGCGACAGCGACCTCTCCCCCGCGGTGCGGACCGCGAAGAGCCTCATGCCCAGCGCTCATATCATCGCGGCCTTCCCTCCGGGGCGGAGCTCCCACGAACTGAGGAAGATCATGCCGGCTTCCTTCACCATCTTCCGGGCGAAGTTCGCCGGCGCCCAGCTCCCCCAGACCGTCAAGGACCCTCGCACCGGGCATGTCCTGGAGCGTCCGGCGAAATGGGCGATGGCGGCCGAGGAAGTGTCCGTGCCCCACCAGGCGACTCCCGCGCGGACCAACGCCAGCGGCCATACCTGCCCAACCCAGCGGTGACGCGGTCGCCGGGCCGGCGCCCGGCAGCCCGGGAGCGCTCATGGACCGGCACAGCGCCCCGGTCTCCGCGCCCGGGTTGCGGAGACCGGAGCCGGAGACCGGGCCGTACAGATGTACCGGCGGGCCGGTGGGGGGTCCGGTGGGGTCAGGCCGTGAGATCGGCCAAGGCCACGACCTTGTCGACCCGGACCCGGACGGTGATCGTCCCCGGGCCGCTGTTGCGTTCCCCGACACCCGGCGCCAGGTCCTCGCCCAGATAGCGGGCCGCGATCCGGGTGGCCCAGTGCCGGGCCTGTTCCGGGTCGTCGCTGACCTCCGCCCGCCCGCTGAGCAGGGCGAAGGCGAACGGGGGCCGTTCGTCGTCCACACAGATGGAGACGCGCCCGTCCCGGATCAGGGAGCGGCCCTTGACGGTGTCCTTGTCGGTGTTGAGGACCACCTCGTCGCCGTCGAGCAGGAACCACACCGGGGCCACATGGGGGCTTCCGTCGGCCCGCACGGTCGCGAGCTTCGCGGTGTGGGTCCCCTCGGAGACAAATTTCCGCCATTCGGCTTTCGTCATGGTTTTCGCCATTGCGCCATCGTGCGTCAGAGGCCGGGCCGCCCGGGGGCAGGCACGCCGGGCCGGGCCCGATCCCGCCGGGGTGGACCACCCGCCACCGGACGATGGGCGGTGGGCGGTGGCCGTCTCCGTACCGTCCACGGAGTACCGGGAAGAGGGCCAGGGAGAGAAGGAGGGAGAGAAAGAACGTTGGATATCGCGGTCGCATAACGGTCGCACCCCACCCAAGGCACCCCCAGTAGAGTGCACGGGTTCACGCCCTCGAACGTTTTCACGAGGGCGGTATCCGGGAGGAGGCTGCGCGGGTGCGCGGTGGTGTGAGGATCGCGATGTCGGGCGCGGCGCTGGCGCTCGTTCTGGGTGGCGTCGGCTACGGCGGCTACTTGCTGCTCGGCGGCGACTCCGGGTCGGAGCCCACGGCGTCGGAGAAGGCCGAACGCCGGAGCGGGCCGCTGAGCCCGGAGGAGATCCGCACCACGGCGGAGAAGTTCCTGGCCGCGTGGGCGCGCGGCGAGGGCGAACAGGCCGCCCAGCTCACCACCGACCCGGTCGCGGCCGGACCCGTGCTGCGGGGTTACCGCGAGGAGGCGAAGGTCTCCACGGCGATCATCACCCCGGGGACCCCGGTGGAGGCCACGGTGCCGTTCTCGGTACGGGCGACGGTGACCCACGAGGGCACGGCCAAGCCCTGGGCGTACGAGTCACGGCTGACGGTGGTGCGCGGTGAGAGCACCGGCAAGCCACGGGTCACCTGGGCCCCGTCGGTGGTCCACCCCCGACTGACGCCCACCACCACCCTGCGCACCACGGCCTCCACCGCGCCGCCCGTCCGGGCCGTCGACCACGAGGGCCGCTCGCTCCACCCGGAGAAGTACCCCTCGCTCGGGCCGATCCTGGACACCCTGCGGCAGAAGTACGGCGAGCGCGCGGGCGGGAAGCCCGGTGTCGAGCTGGTGCTCGACCCCAACGGGGACACCGGCGCGCCGTCCACCCTGCTCACCCTGCGCGACGGCACCCCGGGACGGCTGGTCACCACCCTGGACGCCCGGGTCCAGGACGCCGCCGAGCGCGCGGTGAAGTGGTACGGACGGGCCTCGGTCGTCGCGATCCAGCCCAGTACGGGAGCGATACGCGCGGTCGCCAACAACCCCTCCGCCGGGTACAACACCGCCATGCTCGGCACCCAGGCCCCCGGCTCCACGATGAAGATCGTGACGGCGGCGATGATGCTCGACCGGGGCCTCGTGGACGGGCCGTCCAGCACGGTCGAGTGCCCGGCGACGGTGAGCTGGATGGGCCGCACCTTCCAGAACCTGGACCGTTTCGTGATCGACGGCGGCACCTTCCTGGACAGTTTCCGGCGCTCCTGCAACACCTCCTTCATCAAGGCGGTGAAGCCGCTGCACGAGCGCGGCGAGGCGGGCACCGCGCTCGGCGAGACGGCACGGAAGTACTTCGGCATCGGCCTCGACTGGCAGACGGGCGGGGTGAGCGAGGACGGGAACGTGCCCGAGTCGGACGGGCCCGAGACGGCCGCCTCGTATATCGGCCAGGGCAAGATCACCATGAACGCGCTCAACATGGCCTCGATCTCCGCCACCGTGAAGAGCGGCGCCTTCCGCCAGCCGGTGCTGGTCCCCGCCGCCCTCGACGGCCGCGAGCTGGCGACCGCCGAACCGCTGCCGGAGGAGATCGCGTCGGCGCTGCGGGCGATGATGCGGGCCTCGGCCGTCTCGGGGACGGGCCAGGCGGCGATGGCCTCCGTCAGCGGCAACAAGGGCGCCAAGACGGGATCCGCCGAGGTGGACGGCCAGGGCAAGTCGAACAGCTGGTTCACCGGGTACGCGGGGAACCTGGCGGCGGCGGCCGTGGTGCAGTCCGGCGGGCGCGGCGGCGCCGCGGCGGGCCCGGTGGTGGCGGAGGTACTGCGCGCGGGCTGACCCGGGCCCGGCCGGTCCGGTCCCGTACCGCTGTGACGTCCCGTACGAGGTCGCGCGAGAGATTCCGTACGGGGGGTCCGTACGGGGTCGGGTACGGGTCCGTACGGGGTCGGGTACGGGGTCCCGTACGGGTTCCGGTACGAACTCCCGTACGGGGAAAGTGGGTCGCGGGCCCTGGGACACGGCATTAGCCTCGGCCCGCATGAGCACTCATCACGACACGTCGGACCACACCGCTCCCGACACCTCCGCGCACCCCGACGCCCACCCCCGCTTCGCGGCGGCCCTCCAGGAGCTGGGGCTCGACGTCCCGGTTCGGCGCTTCCCCGACGCGACCCGCACCGCCGCCGAGGCCGCCGCGGCGATCGGCTGCCACACCAGCGAGATCGTGAAGTCGCTGATCTTCGAGGCGGACGGGGAGCCGGTCCTGGTCCTGCTGGACGGCTCATCCCGGGTGGACCTGGGCCGGGTGCGGACAGAGCTGGGCGCCGCCTCGGTGACCCGCGCCGACGCCGATCTGGTGCGCCGGACCACCGGCTACGCCATCGGCGGCGTTCCCCCGTTCGGCCACGCCACCCGCACCCGGGTCCTCGCCGACCGGGCCCTGCTCGACCACCCGGTGGTGTGGGCGGCGGCGGGCACCCCTCACACGGTCTTCCCGCTGGACCCCCGGTCGCTGGTCGAGTACGCCGGAGGAACCCTGGTGGACGTGCGGGAACGCGCCTGACGACCCTCCCCGGAGGGGGCCCCTACGAGGCGAGCGGCCCCGCCGCGGACTCCGCCCGGCGGTAGCTGCGGCCGTCCCGGGTCCGTACGAGATATCCCCCGGTCACGAGGTACCGCCGCAGCGCCGCACAGTCCTCGTGCACCGTCAGCAGGGCCTCGTTGACCTCCGGCTCGGTGTAGGTGCGGCCGGACGCGAAGAGGGTCTCGCCGAGATGGGCGAGCACCTGCCGCCGGCGGGCCTGCTTGCGGGGGATCACGGTGAGGCGGCCGTGGGAGAACAGGGCGGCCACACCGTGGGATCCGGTGGTCGTCGTCCCCGCCGTGCCGGACGACGGGGACGGGGGTCGTGAATCGGTCATGGAGGGAGCCTCGCGCAGGCGTTCGGATCCGGGCAACGGGTTTTCGCCCGGCCGGATGCCGCTGAGGATCGGGTCCCGCTCCTCCTCCCGCCACCACCCGACGGTCCGTCAGCAGCACCGCACCTGGGCCACCGAGGACTCCGCCCGCGACCCCTCGGGGACGTACCCGAGCAGGGCCGCCGACGCCGACCAGAGCAGGATCGCGACCGCCGCCAGCGCGGGCCGGGGCCGCAGGGTCGGGGCCGCGAGACGGCGGGTGGCCAGGGCGATGGCCGCGGCGACGGCCAGGGTGAGAGGGAGGGAGAGCAGGGCGAGCAGCCCGGGGGCGGAGAGGGCGAGCGCGCCCGTGGCCGCCGGCGCGGCGAGGACGGCGCACCCCACCGCCGTCACCAGCGGCCAGCGGATACGGGACCGCAGCGCCAGCCAGAGCAGGGCGGCCCAGCCGAGCGCCGTCATGAGGGCGGGACCGAGGACGAACGGCTGGGACGGGTGGGGATCGAGCAACACGACGGAGAGCAGGGCGTCCCCCAGACCCAGCGGCGATCCGGCGGGCGGGGCCGGGGCGTGCGGCCACGGCAGGGCCACCACCAGCGCGAGCGTCCCGCAGCCCAGGGCGCGCGCGGCCTCCCGTACCCGGGGGAGGTCCCGGTGGCGGCGGCGTAGCAGTGTCTCCGCGACGGCGGCGCACGCCAGCGCCGCCGCCCCGGCCGCCGCCCAGGGCCGGGTGCCCGCGAGACCCACGGCGGCGAGCGCCACCACCGCCCACGCGAGCGGGGGCCAGCCCTGGCGCTGGGTCCGCAGTACGAGCGCGACGGCGGCGGGCACGAGGGCGAGTTCGAGGGCGTACGGGGGCGGCGGGGCCAGCACCACGAGACCGGCCGCCACGGGCGCGGCGAACGGCAGCCGGGGCAGCGCCATCCGGGCCAGCCCCGCCATGCCCGCCGGGGTGACGACCGCCGTCAACAGCAGTACGAGGGCCGCTCCCTGGCGATCCATCAGTCCGGTGAAGGGGGCGAACCCGTCAGGCATACCGGCCGGTCCCTGGGGCCAGCGCAGCCACAGCGCCCCGAGGATGACCGCCGCCGTCGCGACGGCGACCGGCGCGCGCTGCTCGCTGGGCGCGCGGTCGGTGCGCCAGACCCAGAGCCCGGCGGCGAGCGCGATGACCCCGGCCGCCCATCCGGCCACACTGCCCCCGCTGAGCACGAGCAGCCCGGCCGACAGGGGTGGCGCCATGGTGAGGCCGGTCCACCACGAGGTGCGCGCGTAGCCGCGCAGGATGAGGAGACCGGGGAGGTAGAGGGCGAGCGCGCCGGTGAACAGGGCGAGAGGCATCACCATATGACCAAGAATGCCCTTTATCTACCTTATGGGCGGGGCGGCTCACCGTGCGAGGAGGGGGCGTTCGCCGACGCGGGCGTACGCCCCCGTGCGGCGGCGCGGGCACCGGCCCAGGCGGGCGCAGGCCCAGGGGGCGCAGGCCCAGGGGGCGCCGGGCGGCGCGGGCGCGGGGCGGTGCCGACGGTCCTCGCCGTCGGCGGCTCACGTCGTCGGCGCGGGGTCCCGCCCGTAGGACATCGCCGACGTCCACCGCGCCCGTACGACGATCGCGCCCGCCCCCGGAGCCGTACGGGGTCGCGCCGTACGCCCCCGTACGGCGGCCCCCTCCCCCGTGCCCCGGCTACCGCTCCCCGTCCACCGCCGCCGCGAACGAGGTGTTCACCGCCAGCAGACCGCCGTCGACGCGCAGGGTCGTGCCCGTCACCCACGCGGCGTCGCGGGAGGCGAGATAGGCGACGGCGGCGGCGATGTCCTCGGGCTCGCCGACCCGGCCGAGCGGGTAGGCGGAGGCGGCCAGGGCCTCCAGGGACTTCTCGCGGCCCGCCCAGGCGCGGGTGCGGATCGTCCCCGGGTTGATCTGGTTGACCCGCACGCCCCGGCGCGCCGCGTCGCCCGCCAGGGTGCGGGTGAGGGAGGCGAGGCCCGCCTTGGCGGCGCTGTAGGCGTGGTTGCCGAAGTCCTGTTCGGCGTTGACCGAGCCGATGTTCACGATCGCGCCGCGCCCGGACGCCGCCAGATGCTCCATCGCGGCGCGGGCGCAGCGGAACGCGCCGCCGAGGGTGATGTCCAGGTCGCGGTGCCAGGACTCGTCGCCGAGGTCCTCCACCCGCGCGGTGTGCGGGGCGCAGGAGAAGGCGTTGTTGACGAGCACGTCGAGCCCGCCGAAGAGGTCCACCGCGTGGGCGACGGCGGCCTCGATCCCGGCCCGGTCGGCGACGTCGCAGCGCAGGGCCTCGGCGCCGGGTATCTCCTTGGCGGTGGCGCGGGCGGCGTCCTCGTCCAGGTCGGTGACGAGGACGCGCGCGCCCTCGGCGGTGAGGCGGCGGGCGGTGGCGGCGCCGATGCCGCGCGCGGCGCCGGTGATCAGTACGCCATACCCGTCAAAACGGCCACGACGTCCGTCAAAACACGTGTTCGGGTCTGTCATAGCGCCGAACGTATCGCCTTGATCAGCGCCTGGGAACGGGCATCGGCGGTCACCCCCTGGCGCAGCCCGTTCGTCACATACCCCAGCGCGATCCCCGACTCGGGGTCGGCGAAGCCGAGCGAGCCACCGCGCCCGGGATGGCCGAAGGAGCCGGGCCCCAGCAGCGGGGCGGCGGCGCCGTGGAGCATATAGCCGAGGCCGAAGCGGGTGGGGACGACCAGCACCCGGTCCGGGCCCGCCGACTCCTCGGTGCGGGCGAGGGTGAGGGTGGCGGGCGCGAACAGGCGCGGGCCGCCGTCGACCTCGCCGAGGGTGGCGGCGTAGAAGCGGGCGAGCGCGCGGGCCGTGGAGACGCCTCCGGAGGCGGGGAGTTCGGCGGCCCGGTAGGCGGGGTCGTTCTCGTCCGGGAGCGGGTGGACGGCCCCGAAGGCGCGGCGGGTCAGCGACTCCGGGTCCTGGTACGCGTCGGTGACGGCCCGCTTGGGCCGCAGCCTGAGCCCCGGCGCGGCGGCCGGCTCCTCGACCGGGCCGATCCGCCCCACCCGGTGGGCCTCCTCGGCGGGCACCCCGATCCACAGGTCGAGCCCGAGCGGACGGGCGATCTCCTCGGCGACCCAGCGGCCGATGGTGCGCCCGGTGACCCGGCGCACCAGTTCGGCCACGACCGGGCCGAACGTCTGCGGGTGGTAGCCGTGGTCGGTGCCGGGCTCCCAGTGCGGGCGCTGCGCGGCGAGGGCGGCGGACGCGGCGGCCGGGTCGAGCGCCTCGGCGGGCGTCAGCGGCCGGTCGAGCGCGGGCAGCCCGCCCCGGTGGGCGAGCACATGGCGGACCAGCAGGCGTTCCTTGCCCGCCGCCTTGAACTCGGGCCAGTAGGTGCCGACGGGCGCGTCGAGGTCGATCCGCCCCCGCTGGTGCAGCAGGAGCACCACGGCGGCGGCCACGCCCTTGACGGCGGACCGCACCACCTGCGCGGTGTCCACGGCCCAGGGCTCCGCGCCGTCGACATCACGGGTCCCGGCCCACAGGTCGACCACCTTCCGCCCGTGCCGGTACACCGCGACGGCGGCCCCGCGTTCCCCCCGCTCCGCGAAGTTCCGTACGAAGGTCTCCGCGACCGGCTCGAACCCGGCCGCGACCGTCCCCTGGGCGTCCACTGATCCACTCTCCCGCTGCTGGTGATCCCTCCATGGTGCACCGCCCGGACACGGTCTCCGCTTCCGGGCGGTCTCCGGCCGGGGGGCGGGGGTGAGGGCGGCTTGAGGCGGGGGTGAGGAGTGGTGGGGAATGGCGCGGGGTCAGTGTTCGATCGCCTCCCATCCCGGCTCCAGCCCCCCCTTACCGACCGAGCGAGGGAAAGGCCGCCTCCCAGACATCCCGCACGACCCTGCTGATCAAGGTGCGCAGCACGGGCCACTGGGCGATGAGCAGGCCGGAGTCGAGGTAGGCGACGAGGTCATCGTGCTGGCCTTCCGCGAGGACCACACGGTAGAGGCTCATACGGGAACGAGGGCGGTCCAGGTCATACGTCCGCAGCCCGGACCAGACCATGTGCAGAGGGAGGGTGACCTGGCCGCACCGGGGTCCCGTGAGGTCCTCCAGCTTCCCTGGCAGCCGCGACGCGTAGCGTGCGCGCACGATCTCCGACGCGACCTGGTCGTGCGGGTCAAGGGGTACCGAGGTCATACCGGCATGATGACGTGACGGCGTTGAGTTGATGGGAGACGACGAACAAGTCAGTTCCAGGACACGGCTACCGCCGCGTCAGCGCGGCCGGGTCGATGGCGAGCGGGAACGGGGCGTCGAGGGTGGTGAGGGCGCCCGCCAGTGCGGTGGCCTGCTCGACGTACCGGCCGAGGGAGAGGGCACCGGCGATCAGCCGGGGCGCGGGGTCGAGTTCGACGCGCCAGTAGTGCTCGATACCGGCCTCGGCGTAGAGGACGGGCTTCAGCTTCCGGTCCATCGTCCTGTTGCCGGGGGAGACGATCTCCACCACGAGCTGGACGGCATCGGCGTCGATGCTCACCCCGTCGTCGGCCGTCGCGCCCTCGTCGGCGACGACGATGTCCGGCACCACCAGTCCGGACGGCAGGATCACGTTGACGGCTTCCAGGATCTCGACCGGGGCACCGGCGGCACCGGCCGCCCGGTCCAGCGCGACATGGAGCCGGTAGCCGGCCCGCTGGTGGCGCAGGCCCGGAGCCGGGGACATCACGAGCGATTCCCCTAGCAGCTCGTAGCGGACCGAGCGGTCCTCGGGCAGGGCCAGGACATCCTCGACGGTCCAGGGGCCTTGAGCGCTCACCGCTTCACCTCCGTCGCACAACGGCAGGAGGACGCACGCCAAGGCAGTGCTCCAGGCTCTGATCACCGGAAGGAATCAGTGGACGTGGACACAGCACGACGAACCCGCGTGCGGGACATCCCGATCCCAACCTTGCCGCATTGCGCGCCCCGGCTTCGAATCCGCGCGCCGCAGCGAACCGTCACACGACAGCACAGGAAGGTTGTTACGTTCGACCTCGACAAGGCGAGGACCGGCTCGCCGGATCCATCTCACACGGTCGATCATCGCCTGAGCGGGACCCACAGACCATGGCACAGGCCCCCCGCGTCAGCACCAAGGCATCGCACAGGCACGCGGCACCACACCAAGCGTGGCCAGCATCCCGAAGGAGATCACCCATGATCGAACTAGATCCGAGCACATGCCCTCGCACCCCCGACGCGATCAGTCAGGCCCTCGAAGCTCGCCCCGAGTGGTTGTCCGCCTTCACCAAGGACTTCATGAGCGCGTCGGCTGACTTCAGCCAGGAACGCATCGACGCGGCTCTCGACCGCTGGCACCCGTTCGCCATCGCCTGCCGCACGCCGGGCTATCTCGAAGAGATCGACGAGATCGTGCGCCGCATCAACAGCGGCGAGGCGTCGGACATGATCTTCTACGACGAGGAGGGGCTTGCCTGGGACATTGAGAACAACCGGCAGCCGCTCTTCGACAGGGCCGAGGAGGACGCAGCCTGATGCCCTCCTACGCCATCCGGTACTCCGACCGCGCCGCCACACAGAAGCGAAATCTTCCGGCGGCGCATCGTGCTTCGCTGGAAGTCCTGGAGAAGCGGTTAACGAGCGATCCTTACGGTTTCGGCGCCAAGAGCAACAAGGACAACAGCTGGTCCGCGTTCTTCACTGGTGGCTTCATCAACTATGTCGTTTCGAACAACCACCTCATGATCAACGTGATCAACGTCGCCAGCTCATGAACCCATGGGATTCATCGTCGGCTTCGCCTCGATGACGCATGCCCGCCCCCGCAGCGGAAAGACGCCTTCCGGGAGGCGCCGCCCCCACGGGCCCACCGCCAGCGGCCCCGGGCGGCTCCACTCGAAGATGAACCATGACATATGGGACATTAGTGGGAGCATGGTCTCAGGTGAGGAGTCAGCGATGTCCGCCACCGCCGTCGAGGAACACGCCTGGGGCCGGGTCGTCTCCGACGCCCCGCTGGACCGGCCCGTGCGGGTCGCGCTCCACTACGAGCCGGAAGAGGATCCCTGGGCCGTGCGGTTCGAGTTCCCCAGCGGGCTGGACTGGAGCGTTCCGCGAGACACCCTGGAGACCGGGCTGCGCTCCCCCGCGCGCAGCGGCGATGTCGAGGTCTGGCCCTGTGGGCGGGTGCAGGCCGTCGTGGAGTTCCACGACAAGAACGGGGTCGCGGTGGTCCAGTTCGACACCCGCGCGCTGAGCCGCTTCCTCCGCCACACCTATGAGGCCACGGCGGCCGCCACCACCTGAGCCAGCGCCGGGGGGCGCGGCCCGTCCCCGTACGCGCGCCCCCGTCCCCGTACGCGCCGGAAGGCGCACCCCGTACGCGCGTGGCCGCGCCCCCACGAGGGGAGCGCGGCCACAGGCGGCACACGAGGTGTCTCAGACGCGGACCAGTTCCCGGTCGGCGTCCGGGTCCTCCGGCGCGTGGGTCAGGTGCTTCTGGAGCTGCTCGCCCTCCACGTCCACGTTGGGCAGCGCACGGTCCAGCCAGCGCGGCAGCCACCACGCCTTGTGGCCCAGCAGCGCCAGCACGGCCGGGACGATCGCCATCCGGACCACGAAGGCGTCGAAGATCACCGCGACCGCGAGACCGAAGCCGATCATCGTGACCATCTGGTCGCCGGAGCCGATGAAGCCCGCGAAGACGCCGACCATGATGACGGCGGCGGCCGTCACGACCCGGGCGCCGTGCTTGAAGCCGGTGACCACGGCCTCGGCGGGCCGCTCGCCGTGGACGTACGCCTCGCGCATCCGGGTGACGAGGAAGACCTCGTAGTCCATGGCGAGACCGAAGACCACGCCGATCATGAAGATCGGCATCATCGACATGATCGGGCCGGGCTGCTCCACATTGAAGAGCGAGCCGAGCCAGCCCCACTGGAACACCGCGACCACCGCGCCCAGCGCCGCGAGCACCGAGAGCAGGAAGCCGAGGGCCGCCTTCAGCGGCACCAGGATCGAGCGGAAGACCAGCACCAGCAGCAGGAAGGCCAGGCCGACGACGAGCGCGAGGTAGGGCACGAGCGCGTCGTTCATCTTCTGCGAGAAGTCGATGTTCAGCGCGGTGGCACCGGTCACGAGGACCGACGCGCCCATGTCCTTCTCCAGGTCGTCGCTGACCTCGCGGATGTCATGGACCAGGTCCTCGGTCTTCGGCGACGACGGCCGGTCCTTGGGCACCACGCTGACCATGGTGGTGTCACCGGCCTTGTTGAACGCGCCCGGGTACACCTCGGCCGCGCCCTTCAGCGCGCCGACCCGCTTGACCACCTCGTCGGCGGCGGCCTTGGGGTTCTCGCTGCCCTTGGCGTCGACGACCAGGGTCAGCGGGCCGTTGAAGCCCGGCCCGAAACCGTCGGAGAGCAGATCGTAGGCGCGGCGCTGGCTCGACTCGGTGGAGCTGGAGCCCTCGTCCGGCAGACCCATCTTCAGCGCGCCGACCGGCACGGCGATCAGACCGAGCCCCAGCACACCGGTGGCCAGCACGGCGATCGGGCGGCGCAGCACGAAGCGGGCCCAGCGGGTGCCCGCGTTGACCTTCGCGGAGTGGCCCAGGGGCACCCCCGCTTTCTTGGCCTTGCGCTGCTTCCGGCTGAGCACCTTGTCCCCGGCGAAGCCGAGCAGCGCGGGAATGAGGGTGAGCGCGATGATGACCGCGATCACGACCGTACCGGCGGCCGCGAAGCCCATCTTCGTCAGGATCGGGATGTTGACGACCGCGAGGCCCATCAGCGCGATGACCACGGTCAGACCGGCGAAGACGACCGCCGAGCCCGCCGTGCCGGTGGCGCGGCCCGCCGCCTCCTCGCGGTCATGGCCGTCGGCCAGTTCGGCGCGGTAGCGGGAGACGATGAAGAGCGCGTAGTCGATGCCGACCGCGAGGCCGATCATCATCGCCAGGGTCCCGGTGGTGGTGCCCAGGTCCAGGACATTGGCGAGCGCGGTGATGCTGGAGATCCCGATACCGACCCCGATGATCGCGGTCAGCAGCGGCAGCCCGGCCGCGATCAGGGAGCCGAAGGTGATCGCGAGTACGACGGCCGCGATGGCGATACCGATCATCTCGGCGGAGCTGGAGTGCTGCTCCGCCATGGTGGCGTCGCCGCCCATCTCCACCGTGAGGCCGGAGTCCCGGGCCTTCTCCCCGGTCTCCTTCAGCGCCTCACGCGCCTTCTCGTCCACCTCCATCGAGTTGACCGAGTAGCTGACGGAGATATACGCGGTCGAGCCGTCCTTGGAGACCGCGCCCCCGGCGTACGGGTCGACCACGTCGGCGACCTGGTCCGAGCCGTTCTTCAGCTCGGCGATGACGGTGGCGACCTGCGCCTTGTGGGCGGGGTCGGTCATCTTCTGGCCGTCCGGGGCCTTGAAGACGATCCGGGCGCTGGCACCATCGGCCTTCGCCCCCGGGAAGCGCTCTTCCAGCAGGTCGAAGGCTTGCTGGGACTCGGTGCCGGGCAGCGCGAAACCGGGGTCCTTGGCCTTTCCGGCCGAGGAGGCTCCCACACCGGCGAGCACCAGCAGGGCGACCCAGGCGAGGGCGACGAGCCAACGACGTCTGTAGGTCAGACGTCCGACTTTGTAGAGGAACGTGGCCACGAGGGCTTACTCCCGTAAGTGAGGCGAACAGGACATGGGGAGTCGGCCCGACGGACGAGAGCGGCGCGCGTCAGGTAGAGAGGTGGTGCGGGTGGAGCAGAGCGGATGGGGTGTTCGGGGAGGGCGTCCGGGCCGCTGACCTGGGAGGTCAGGGCTGGGGGTCGGCCGCCGCCTGGGTGGGGCGGGGCCGGTCGAACGCCCCGGGGTCCGGGTTCAGGCGCCTGGGGAACGAGCGAAGGCGCAACAGAGGCCGTCAGGGTCGTGCGGCTGGTCGGGCGCGGGTGGCCGTACGGCCGCCGGGTCGCCCTCGGGACACCGTTCCCTCCCGCCGGGCGGGGGCGGCAGCCCCAGCGCCGGAAGGACCACGGCGTCCACATACGCGTCGAGGAAACATCGGTCGAGCGGCTTGTCCTCCAGCACCTGCCGGGCGAAGTACGCCCCGAAGAGCATGTGCGGGACAAAGTCGAGCGCCGGGTTGTCGGCACTCAGCTCCCCCCGGTCGACCGCGCGCCGCAGCAGCTCGTCCAGCCCCTTCAGCTCGGGCTCAACCAGTTGCTCGCGCAGGGCGTCATGGAGGTCGGGATTGTGGTGCACGGCGTGCAGCAGCCCACGCATCAGGGCGCTGTCGCGCTCCATCTCCAGATCGTCGGCGCGCCGCACCATCTCCTGGAAGTCCCCGCGCAGACTGCCGGTGTCGATCTGGGTCGGCACGGGCTGGTCATGGCGGAGCGCGGTGGCCACGAGCTGGGGCTTGCTGTGCCACTGCCGGTAGAGCGTGGCCTTGCTCGAACGGCTCCGGGCGGCGATGGCGTCCATCGTCAGGGCGTCATACCCGACCTCGCGCAGCAGATCGAGCACGGCGTCGAAGAGCTCGCTCTCCCGCTCGGGCGTCAGCCTGCGCGACACGATGGACCTCCCTTCAGACCTTCCGGCGCCTCATCCAAACGAAACGGTTTCGTACAGCTCTACGATAATCGAGGCTCCGAGCGAAACGATGCCGTTTCGCTTGTGGCTTCGATCACGCGCATGTGTGTCAACCGGTACGGGGGTGCTGGGCGTCGCGGGCACCTCCCGCCGGGCGCGGTGCCCGGTGGCCGCCCCTGCGCTCGTAGTGGTGCCGGACCCGGGTCCGGCCGGGGCCCGGCCGGGCGGGAAGGATCCACCACGAGTTGCCGCCCCCCGCCAGGGCCGAAAGCATGGATGAGGTGAGCGCCGCCTATCTCCGCTTCCCCCACCTCCACGGCGATCTGCTCTGCTTCGCCGCCGAGGACGATCTCTGGCTCGCCCCGCTGCCGCCCGAGGGCGAGCCCCCGGGCCGGGCCTGGCGGCTCACCGTCGACCGGACCCGGCTCGGGCCGCCGCGCTTCTCCCCCGACGGCCGCCACCTCGCGTACACCAACTGGCGCAGCCTCGATCCCGAGGTCCATCTCGTCCCCGTCGACGGCGGCCCGCCGCGCCAGCTCACCTTCTGGGGCTCCGCCGACACCCGGGTCTGCGGCTGGTCGCCCGACGGCCACATCCTGGCGGTCTCCTCGCAGAGCCAGCCCTTCTCGTACTTCTCCTGGGCCTACAGCGTGCCCACCGACGGCGCCCCGGGACTGCGGCTGCCCTGGGGCCCGGTCTCCGACCTCGCCATCGGTGAGGCCGACGGCGAGCGGCGGACGCTGCTGCTCACCGGGACGCCCCCGCACGAGCCCGCCGCCTGGAAGCGCTACCGGGGCGGGGCCACCGGCCGGCTGTGGCTGCACGGGCGGCGGCTGCTGGCGGAGCTGGGCGGGCACCTGGAATCGGTGATGCTGGTGGCGGGCAGGGTCGCGTTCCTCTCCGACCACGAGGGGGTCGGCAACCTCTACTCCTGCGCCCCCGACGGGAGCGGTCTGCGGCGTCACACCGATCATGACGCCTTCTACGCCCGTCATGCCTCCACCGATGGCCGACGGGTGATCTACCAGTGCGCGGGTGAGCTGTGGCTGGCCGGTGATCTCGCCGACCCCGGCTCCCGTCCCCGCCGTCTCCCCGTCCGTCTCGGCGGCCAGCGGGTGGGCCGCCGGATCCATCAGATCCCGGCCGCCGGGAACGTCGGCGCCGTCTCGGTCGACACCACCGGCCGGGCCAGCGCCATCGGGGTCCGGGGAAGTCTGTACTGGCTCACCCACCGCGACGGCCCGGCGCGCACCATCGCGGACACCCCGGGTGTACGGGTACGGCTGCCCCTCATGCTCGGCGGCGGCGGACGCGTCGCCTATGTCACCGACGCGGCGGGCGAGGACGCCGTCGAGATCGCCCAGCTCCCCCGCGCCAGCGGCGAGCGCGCCCCGCGACGGCTGGCGGCCGGACTGCTGGGCCGGGTGCTGGAGATGGAGTCGGACCCGGAGGGGGAGCGCCTGGCCGTCGCCTCCCATGACGGTCGGCTGCTGCTGCTGGAGGTGGGGGAACCGGAGGGTGGGGAGGAGCTGGCGGGAGGAGAAGCGCCGGCGGGCGGCGCGCCGACAGCAGCGGAGGAGGAACGGGAACCGGAACTGGAGCCGGGAGCGGGTCCGAGGCCGGAGCCCGGGGCGGAGCCGGAGCCGGAGCCCGGGCCAGAGCCGGAGCCGGAGCCGACGGACCGGAAGACAGACGGGCCGGTGGACCAGGACACCGCCGACCCCCCAACGGCCCCCCGCCAGCTCGCCCGTTCCCTCAACGGGCCCGTCCGTGATCTCGCCTTCTCCCCCGACGGCGCCTGGGTCGCCTGGTCCCATCCCGGGGTCGGCCGCTCCCTGCGCCAGATCCGGCTGGCGCGGATCGCCGACGGCACGGTCATCGATGTCACCGACGGCCGGTTCGAGGACGAGAACCCCGTCTTCACCCGGGACGGCCGCTATCTCGCCTTTCTCTCCTGGCGCGGCTTCGACCCGGTCTACGACGTCCACACCGGGGACCTCTCCTTCCCGCTGGGCTGCCGCCCCTATCTGGTGCCGCTCTCCTCGGCGACGCCGTCCCCGTTCGCGTACAGCCCGGAGGGGCGCCCGGCGGCGGGCGGGCTGGATCCGGTGGAGGAGGCGGAGGAAGAGGGGCCGGGCGCGGTGACGGTGGAGACCGAGGGGCTCGCGAGCCGGGTGACGCCGTTCCCGGTGGCGGCGTCGAAGTACAGCGCGCTGTGTCCGGTCGGCGGTGGCGGGCTGGTGTGGCTGCGCTGGCCGATCTCGGGGGCGCTCGGGGAGACCTTCGCCAATCCGGCGGACACCTCCGGCCGTCCCGCGCTGGACCATTTCGACCTGGCCAAGGCCCGCCGTACGGAACTGGTGGACGATCTGGACTGGTTCGCCGTCAGCGGGGACGGCACCCGGCTGGTCGTGGTGGACGAGGGCGAGCTGCGGGCGGTGCCCGCCACGGAGATCGCGGACGGGGACACCACCGTCCATCTCGATCTGCGCCGGATCCTGCACGATGTCGACCCGGGCGCGGAGTGGCGCCAGGCGTTTGAGGAGGCCGGGCGGCTGACCCGGGACTACTTCTGGGACCCGGGGATGAGCGGGGTGGACTGGGACGGGGTGCTGGCGCAGTACCGGCCGCTGGTGGAACGGGTGGCGTCCCCGGACGAGTTCGCGGACCTGCTGCGGGAGGTCCTCGGCGAACTGGGCACCTCGCACGCCTATGTGACCCCGGCCCGCCGGGACGAGGGCCCGCCGCACTACCAGCGGCCCCTCGGGCTGCTCGGCGCCTCGCTGGTGCCCCGGGACGGCCGGTGGGTCATCCGGCGGATCCTGCCCGGGGACTCCTCGGACTCCCGGGCCCGCTCCCCGCTCGCGGGCACCGGGGTACGGGAGGGAGCGGCCCTCACCCATGTCGACGGCCGTCCGGTGGACCCGGTCGCGGGCCCGTACCCGATGCTGGCGGCGGCGGGCGGTACGACGGTGGAGCTGACGTTCCGCTCCCCGCGGGGCGGCTCGCGGCGGGTCGCGGTGGTGCCGCTGATCGATGACCGGCCGCTGCGCTACCAGGACTGGGTGGCCAAGCGCCGCGCGGTGGTCCGTGAGCTGAGCGACGGCCGCTGCGGCTATCTCCACATCCCCGACCTGGGCGGTTCCGGCTGGGCGCAGTTCCACCGGGATCTGCGGCGTGAGGTCTCCCGTCCGGCGCTGATCGTGGACGTACGCGGCAACGCGGGCGGGCATATCAGCGAGCTGGTGGTGGAGTCGCTGACCCGGCGGATCCTCGGCTGGGACCTGATCCGGCACGCCGAGCCCCTCTCGTACGCCTCCAACGCGCCCCGGGGGCCGGTGGTCGCGCTCGCGGACGAGGCCACCTCCTCCGACGGGGACATGATCACGGCCGCGTTCCGGCTGCTGGGGATCGGTCCGGTGGTCGGCACCCGCACCTGGGGCGGGGTGGTCGGTATCACCGGCCGCCACCGGCTCGGTGACGGCACGGTGATCACGGTCCCGATGAACGCGGCCTGGTTCGAGGAGTACGGCTGGTCGGTCGAGAACCACGGTGTCTCCCCCGATCTGGAGGCCCTGCGCACCCCCCTGGACTGGGCGGAGGGCCGCCATGTCGGCCTGGACGACGCGGTCCGCCTCGCCCTGGACCTGCTGGCGGAGCGGGGCGCGTCACGCCCGCCGGGCTATGTGGGGGTGCCGGACCGCGCCCGCCCCCGGCTCCCGCCGAGGTGAGCCGCGGTACGGGTACGGGATCGGCGGCCCGTACCCGTACCGCTCACGCCGTACGGCGCCGGTCCACCATCAGCAGCAGTCCGGCGGCGGCGAGGACCACGGGGATCACCAGCCCGGCCCGGAAGCCGTCGAGACCGGGTCCGGCGAGCCCGTACACGGCGGTGACGGAGGCGACGCCGATCGCGGCGCCGAACTGGGTGGCGGTGTAGAGGAGTCCACCGGCCAGGCCCTGTTCCGCCGCGTCGACGCCCTCGGTGGCGGCGATGGTCAGCGGACCGTAGGCGAGGGTGAAGGCGAGCCCGGTGAGGACGAGCGTCGGCAGCATCGCCGCGTACGTCCAGTCGGCGCCGACCCGCAGGAAGAGGGCGTAGCCGAGGAAGGCGGAGACGAACCCCCAGAGGATCACCCGGCGGTGGCCGAACCGGTGGACCAGCCAGGGAGTGAGGGTGGGCGCGAGGATCACGTCCATGCCCATGAGGAGGAGGGCGAGCGAGGTCTTGAGCGAGGACCAGTCGCGCAGCTCCTGGAGGTAGAGGGTCACCATGAACTGGAACCCCATGAACGAGCCGAGCAGCAGCAGCGCGCCGAGATCGGCGCGGACCATGGGCCGGTTGCGCAGAATGCCGAGCCGGACGAGCGGGGTGGCGGCCCGTCGTTCGATGGCGGTGAAGAGCGCCACGAGCAGCGCCCCGGAGCCGAGCGCGGCGAGCGTCCACCCCCAGCCCTCGAAGCCGTGCTCCAGCCGGATCACCCCGTACGCCAGCAGCAGCATCGCCCCGGCCGCGGCCATCGCCCCGGGCAGGTCGAACCCGCGCATGCCCGTCGTGGGCAGGGCACTGGGGGCTCCCCCGGGCGAAGCCTGGGGGGACGCGCTCGGATCGGTCGCGGGCACCAGCCGCACGGCCGCGATCAGGATCAGCGCGGCGAGCAGCACGGGCGCGTAGAAGACCCAGCGCCAGCCGAGCTGGGTCAGCAGCCCGCCGATGACCAGCCCGAGCGAGAACCCTCCGGCGGCGGTCCCGGCGAAGATCAGCAGCGCCTTGTTGCGCTGAGGTCCCTCCGGGTACGAGGTGGTGATGATCGACATCGACGCGGGGGTCATAAAGGCGGAGGCGACACCGGTCACAAAGCGGGAGACCACCAGCATCCAGCCCTCGGTGGCCAGGCCCCCGAGCGCGGAGAAGGCGAGGAAGACGCCCATCCAGGCCAGGAACATCCGCCGCCGCCCCAGCAGATCGGCGGCCCGCCCGCCGAGCAGGGTGAAGCCCGCGTAACCGAGGACATAGCCGCTGACCACCCAGGCGGCGGTGCCGGTGGAGAGCCCCAGATCGGCCTTGATGACGGGGATCGCCACGGCGAGCATCGCGATGTCGATGCCCTCCAGGAAGATCGCCCCGCAGAGCACCAGCAGCAGCGCCCAGCCACGGGCGTCCAGCCGGGCGGGGCCCGGCGGGGATGGGGCGGGGGGTGATGAGGGCTCGGTGACGACAGACACGACGGCTCCACGGAAGGAAGGCGGGAAGGAGGGAGGCGGTTACCGAAGTGAGGGCTGGTTCCCTCTTGTAACCGACTCGATCGTCCGCCACCATGACGCCCCATGGAAGAAGGCACTTTGAAGTCACCCGGGCACATGAGAGTGACCGACCCCGCCCAGCTCCCCGGCGGATCGGTCCTGGAGCCCGTCGCCGAGGGCTACCCCGACTGCGGCGACCCCGACCCCTTCCAGTGGGACACCCGCGAGGACTGCGAGGTCCGCCAGATCCTCGACCGCGTCGCCGACAAGTGGTCCCTGCTGGTGATCGCGCTGCTCGACTGCCGGGTCATGCGCTTCACGGAACTGCGCCGGGAGATCAACGGCGTCAGCCAGCGGATGCTGACGGTGACCCTGCGCCATCTGGAACGCGACGGCCTGGTGCGCCGCACCGTCCACCCGGTCGTCCCCCCGAGGGTGGAGTACGCCCTCACCCCGCTGGGCCGCACCCTCCACACCACGATCCGCTCCCTGGTGCTGTGGACCGAGGAACACCAGCAGGAGATCGCGGCGGCCCGCGCCTCCTATGACCGGAAGGCGGCGGAGGAGGGGACGGACGCCTGAGGGCGGGGCGGTGGCGCGCCCGGGGGTGACGGCGCCCGGCACCGTGGGCACGGTGCCGGGCGTGGGGTGCGGGCCCTGGTCATGGGCCGCTGAAGATCCAGACGATCTGCACCTCCACATGGTCCGGATAGACCCGGTACTTGAGCGAGACCCCGGCGTCCTTCAGCACCAGGGTGCGCAGGCTCGGGCCCGAGGAGGTCCCGACGTCCAGCGGGCGCCGGGCCAAGGGGCCGCGTATGGCCTCGTGGACGGCCCGGCGCTGAGCCGGTTGGAGATCGGCGAGAGCCTGGCTGGCGGAGGGGAGCAGAACGACCTTGTAGGTCATGGGCGACCGCGTCCGTCCAGCGGCTCATAGGTGACCGGGTCATAGTCGGCGAAGACGACATCCGCGGGGACACCGTCGTTCGGGCCGTGCTCGGACTCCTCGATCGCCGCACGGGCGAGCGGATGGGCCAGCGCCATCCATTCGAGCCGGTATGCCAGGACGGTGTCGCGCAGGTCCCGCAGCGGATCCCGCCCGTCCGGGGAGAACGGGCACTCCTCCAGCTCCGTGACGAACCGGTCATGCGTCTCGGGGGAGAAGGAGAGCAGCGCCGCCTTCAACTCCGCCAGCGTCTGGGGCCCTTCGTCCCAGTCGAGCTTGTATGGCGACCGGGTCGGATAGGGCGGGTTCACGCCTTCTCCCACTGCACTGTGTTCCATCGCTCCACACTAGGGCGTGACCCTCCGGCCGAGGGGTGCTCCGCCGGGGCGCGCGGACGCGGGAGAGGCAGGTGACGGCCGCGACACGCCCCTCCCCGGATGCCTGCGGAGCGCCTCCCGTCAGCCCACCTGACCCCGCGTCGGACGCCCTCCCCGTCCCGCGTACACCATCGCCCCCGCGCCCCAGAACAGCAGCGCGGTCACGGTGGCGCCGAGGCCGTCGTCCTCCGCGAGCAGCCAGGTCCACAGCCAGGCCACATCCGGCTCGGCGCCCAGGGTGAGCGCGAGACCGGAGAAGAGCAGCGGCGGCAGCCAGGCCGCCGCCGCGCCGAGGGCGACAGCGCCCAACAGGCCCACGCCGCACAGGGCGATGACATTGCGCGCGGCGGAGAGATCACCCCGGCCGTCGAGGATCTCGTCCGGGAGCGCCAGCAGCGCCCCGGCCGCCGCGAGCGCGGTGAGCGCGGCGGCCTGGGCGAACCGGGTGCGCGGCAGCCGGGCGGAACCCAGGGCGTCCCAGCCGTGCAGGGGGCTGTGGGCGGTGGCGGCGAGGACCGCGCCCGCCACGGCGGGCAGCAGGAGCAGCGCCGCCGGGACACTGCGGTCCGCGCCCTGGCCGACGCGGACCAGCTGGCCGCTGGTGACGGCGGCCGCCACGGAGACCAGCACCAGCAGCGCGACGGCGGTGGCCAGCCGTCTGCTGCGGCAGAACAGCGCGATCGGATGGGTCATGGGCGGAAGTCCGCCCCGGTGAGACGGCACTGGGAGAACGCGTCCCAGTGGCGCCCCAGCCAGCCGCCGACCTCGCGCTCCGGGGTGCCGGTGAGGAACGCCTCGGCCGCCTTCATGCCCGGCGTGGGCGCGGCGAAGCCGGGTATCGCGGCGGCGGAGGCCGCGCCCTGGGCGATCCACTGCTGGGTCATCCGGGAGAGGGCCTCGCCCTCCTGGGTCGCGTTCAGACAGCTCTCGGGGCGGACCAGATAGGCGATGAAGTCGCCGACGGCCTCGCCCTCCCAGCCCGGCCGCAGCGAGGTGAGATAGACCGACCGGCCCTCGCCGACCTGCCCGTAGGTGCGCTGCACCAGCCGGTCGAGCCGGGCGGGGGTGGCGTCGAGACGGGACTGGAGGGGGCCGCCGAAGTCGCGCTGGAGGGTGGGCAGGGCGGAGCGGAAGGCGGGGTGCACACAGACCTCGGGGGTGCCGCCCGAGGTGCAGGAGGTGGCGAGGACGGCGCTGTCGGACCGGGCGGCGATGGTCTGCTGGAAGCGGCCGTCGAAGCCCGCGACCAGCACGATCCCGGTGACGGCGAGGGCGAGCGCGGGCACGGCGGCCGCCGCCAGCGCCCGGCGCGCGGCCGTCCCCCACAGCACCGCGCAGGCCAGCACCGCCAGCAGCCCGGCGAGCCAGACGGCCTGGGCGGTGTAGACACCGTCGGCGGGGACGCCATAGGGGTCGACCAGCTCGTCCAGGTAGGGCGAGAGCAGATAGGCCGTGTCCGACCAGTCGAAACCGAGGGCGTAGATCCCGTACGGGAGGACGGCGGCGAGCGGCGGCGCGAACCGGCTCGGCCAGGCGCGGCCGATCGCGAACCCGGCCGTCGTCCACACCAGGAGCCCCAGCCAGCCCACGGCGAGCCCGCTGACGCTGATATGCCCGCTGGGGCCCTGGGCGAGGGCGCGGATGCCCGCCGCCACGACCACGACCCCGTACAGCACCAGGGTCCACAGCCACAGGGCGACAAGCTGGGCGGCGAGCAGCCACCACGGCGGGATGTCCGCCAGCGCCCGCAGCGACGCCAGGCCCAGCCGCCGCTCCCGCGAGCCGGACCAGGCCGCGAGGCCCGCCATGCCGCAGCTGCCGAGGATCCCGGCGAGGATCACCGCGTGCACGGTGGAGGGCCAGAACCCGACGCCCGGCAGCATATTGCCGAAGGTGTTCCACACCTCGACGAAGATCAGCAGGGGGACGGCCCACGCCTGTCCCCAGCCGAGGAACTCGATCCTGACCCCGCGCGCGAAGTCACCGGTCTTCCTCATACCGCGCCCTCCCCGCCCGTCGCGGCGCTCTCGCCGGGTGCCGGGGTGCCGGCGCCCTCGCCACTCCCCCCGTACAACAGCGCGTTGTAGCCGCGCTCCAGGTCGTTGTCGCCCAGGTCGCCGTCGCCGCCCGCCGCCGCGAGCGCCCCGGGGGTGCCCTGGAAGGCGATGGCCCCCTCCGCCAGCACGAGGACCGAGCCGCAGACGGCGGAGACATCATCGGTGAGATGGGTGCTCAGCAGGACGGGCGTGGTCTCCGCCAGCCGCCGCACCAGGGCGCGGAACTCGGCGCGCTGCCGTGGGTCGAGCCCGACGGTCGGCTCGTCCAGGACGACGAACTCGGGGCGGTGGATCAGCGAGGCCGCGATCCCGGCGCGCTGGAGCATCCCGCCGGACAGCTTCCGCATCCGGGTGTCGGCGCTCGCGGTCAGATCGACCAGGGCCAGGTTCTCGGCGACGGCCGCGCGGGTCCGGTCCCGGTCGAGCCCCTTCGTCCAGGCGACATAGGAGAGGAACTCGGTGACGGTGAACCCCGGGTGGTAGCCGAAGCGCTGCGGCAGGAACCCGACCCGCCCGCGCACCTCGGCCCGCCCGGCGTCGTCGTCCAGCCGGTGGCCCAGGACGGTGACCTCGCCACCGGCCGGGGGCAGCAGGGTGACCAGCGTTTCGAGCAGGGTGGTCTTCCCGGCCCCGTTGGGTCCCAGCAGCCCGGTGACCCCGGACTCCAGGGTGAAACTGACGCCGTGCAGGACGGTGCGGCGACCCCGCCGCTGAACCAGCCCCTCGGCCTTGACTGTAACCATGCCCGAACCCTCCCCCAGCCGGCCGGCGACCACCGCCCCCACTGAGCCTCGCACCTGCCACTGACACGCCGGATGCCTCCCCGCCGCGCACTGCGGGAGGAGGCATCCGACGCGAACTGCCCCACGAGCGTTCTCACGTGTCACTGACACGAGTGATCACGCCGTGATCATCCCGCCCGATCAGCAGGCGGTGATGTGACGCGGGGTGGTGTCGTGGTGGCCCCCGCCGTTCCAGTAGCCCCGCGCGTAGTAGCTGCGGCGGTTGCCCTGGTCACACGTGCCGACGGTGGCGCTCCAGTTCTGCCGGGGCCCGGCCTGGCTGTTCTTGGCCGTCAGCGGGTCGGGCAGCAGGTTCTTGTCCCACTTGATCTCGACGATCAGCGTGCCGCTGGCGCTCCGCGAACAGGCGGCCGTCGCCTTGCCCGTCATGTAGCCGTTGGACGCGTTCGTCAGGCTGACACTCGGCTCCGGGCACCCACTGGGCGCGGCCCACGCGGGCGCGGCGGCCACCAGGCCACCGAGCAGAGCCGCGCTCACGGACGCGACGGCGATTCCGGTCTTCTTGTTGAGACGCTTCATGGTTCCCCTCCCAACGCCTGCGAACAGGCGCACAGACATGCCACCGCTCTCGCGGAAGCTCGACAAATGACGGCGACCGGCCGAACGGGCCGGACAAACGGGCTGGTCAGGCCCTGCCGGTGCCGCTGCGAAGACCACCGGCGAGTGACCGGAGATCTTGGCGGCGTTGAACTTCTCATACGGCAATGAGCACGTCAATCAATCTTCTGCTGCGGGAGGGGACTCCATGTGCGGTGACGTGTAACGGACTTGACGGATGGGCGGTACGGGATCTAGGGGGCCGCTCACCGGGCTACCGGCCGGGGCGCACAGCGGCCCGCGCTACGGGCGCCGGGCCAGCAGATGGGTATCGAGGAAGCCCCGCTCGGTCGCCGGGTCGTGGAGCAGCCGCGCCACCGTGACAAGCCCGGCACCGGCCAGCAACCCGGCGAACCGCTCCACCGGCCAGCTGTAGGCGGGTGCCACCTTGTGGTCGAAGCGGACCGGCTCAGGCCCTTCGGTCCCGAAGAGGGACACCAGGAGCAGACCCCCCGGCGCCAGGACCCGCGTCTGCTCGGCGAGCAGTGCGGGCAGTTCCTCCGGCGGGGTATGGATCATCGAATAGTGGGCCAGCACCCCGCCGAGGGCACCGTCCTCGACCGGCAGGGCCTCCATGCGCCCCTCGTCGAACCGCAGCGTCGGCTGAGCCCGCCGGGCGTGGTCGACCATGGCCGGAGAGAGGTCGATCCCGAAGGCGTCCAGCCCCACGTCGTGCAGCATGGCCGTCAGATGACCGGGTCCGCACCCGACATCGGCCACCCGCAGGTTCCCCGTATCCCGCACGAGCTCGGCGAAGACACCGATCATGTTCCGCGCGAACGGCTGCGACTCCAACCGGCTGGTGAACATGGACGCGTAGAGCTCGACGATCCCGTCGTAGGCCGCCCTGGTCTGATCCTGGTGATTCAACACGGGCAGGAAGTTAACACCCGGGCTGTTTGCGGCCGTTCTCCGGCCCTTCCACCCGTGACCGCGTCCTGTCACCCGTGGAGACGGGACCCTCCCACGAGGGCGGTCCGGTGTTCCACCCAGAGCCGCGCGGTCCTCTCCATATCGCGTAGCCACGCCTGCTCGGGGAACCGCAGCGCGCGATGGCGGAACATACGCAGGTTGGCGCGGGCGAACGCGTCGATCCCTCTCGGGTCCGATTCCGCCCAGGCCGGGCAGGGAGACACCAGACGCTCCGCATCCGCCGGGGCATGACCGGCGGCGATGAGCTGGAGCACCAGGAACGAGGGGTCGACAAAGCGAGCACCCCGCGTCGGCCAGGCCCAGTCGACCGCCCAACTGCCCGCCTCGCCGACAAGGAAGTTGCCCGGTGCCACATCTCCGTGGATCAGGCTGTCGCCCCGGAACAGCAGGGCTTCAGCCTCATCGGCGGCGAAGGCGTCCCACCGTGTTTCGTGCCAGTCCTCGGCCAGCTCAGGCAACGGGATCTGCCCGATCCGGCCGAGCAGATCGAGCACGGCCGGAAGGTCCGGGGAGCCGGGCTCGAAGCGGGCCGGTCGGCCTTCCACCCGCTCGAAGCCCAGCACGGTCCAGCGGTCGTTCTCCGTATGCCAGCGCAGCGGAGGGGAGACCGACCGCACGGCATCGTTGATCACCCGCTCCCGCACCAGCGAGTCCCGGCGCCCCCCTGCCCGGTTCCGTACCCCCTTGACGAAGAAGCGCCCCAACTCGCCGTCGATCAGCATCAGAACATCGGACATGAACCCTCGTTCGGTGGGCCACATCTCCACGATGGGGCCGGTGAAGGGCTCCACCAGGTGCAGAAGGGTGGAGTCGGGGAGGCGGTCGGTCATACGCCAGCTTCCTTGTGGACTAATTCCTGGGAGAGCATTCGGTGCCGGGGTGGCCCGGGCTGCACTCCTCGGGAACGGTTCCCGGGTTGCATTTGTTGCCCCCGTCATCTTCACCATCGTCCCCACCGTCGCGCACTGACTCACGGATGAGGCCCTTCGTGGCACCCATGACGGGGCCGTCCAGAATACGGTCCAAGCTGACGTCGGCGATGTTCCCCACGCCAAGGAAGGGGGTGAAGACGCACGGCGTGACGGTGCCGTCGGGTCCCACCGCAGCTCGGTCCGTCCCACACCTCCCGCAGAGTCCAGACAGATCCGCCTTCTGGTCGCCACCGCACACAGCCCGCCCGAAGGGACGGACACGGTCGATCTTGATCCGCTTCACACCCAGAAGGGCCAGTTCAGCGCGTGTCTCACGGACACGCTGCATGTCATCGCAGACGATGATCGAGACGACGGGCTCAATGCCGAGGGCGAGGGCCTTGGCGATGTTGCCGCGTGTGTGGCGATGACTCGACCTCTGGGTGATCGTGTTGTGCTGGTCAGCCTCATCCGAGTAGTAGGACGTCGCCAGCGTGACGCCCTTGTCCTGGAAGATCTCCCACCACTCCTCGGTGATGTACACCAGGTTGGTGAACACCTCCAGTTGCATTCCGCGCCCCAGGATGTAGCGCGCCAGGGGGATGGCGTCAGGGTGCAGGGTCGGCTCTCCGCCGATCAGCTGAATCCGGGCGATACCTCGCTCCGCAGCCTGGTCAACGACCCCCATCCAGTCCTCGCGCCCCAAGGCCCCGTGCTCCCCTCAGGGCCGGAACCGTTGTAGCAGTGACCACAGTTGAGCTGGCATTTCCGCGTCAGGTCAAGCCACAGCAGACCCTCCGCCGGTAGCGTGCTTAAGGATCCTGTTGCTGTTCCTGTCATGTCCTTCTTCCTTTCTGCTCCAGGAAGCGACGGAGGCCCCGATGGGCCAGTGAGGGGCTGCAGAATACGCATCGCCCCTGCGAATGGGCCCCTCAGCAATGGGGGCGTACGGACGTGAACCCCACGCGTGAGGCGCGCAGTTGCGTTACTCCCAGCAGTTGCCTTTGCGGGCACGCCATGGTGGGGCGCCTCCGATGGGAGGACTTACACGCCATCCCCAGGGAGACGCCAGATGCTCCACCTGGGAAGGCCCGGCCTAAGACGTCGTTTCAGTTGGTGAGTCTGCGGTGGCAGATGAGGGCTGCGGCTATGCCGACAAAGGCGAGGAAGTGCTCTGGTTTGCGTTCGTAGCGGCGGTGGAGTCGTCGGCAGCCGGCCAGCCATGAAACCGTGCGCTCGACCACCCAGCGGTGGCGGCCCAGCCGCTGTGAGGACTCGACGCCCTTACGGGCGATGCGGTGGCGGATGCCTCTACCGCGGAGCCATCGGCGCAGGTGGACATAGTCGTAGCCCTTGTCACCGTGGAGCTTGGCCGGGCGGCGTCGGCGCGGTCCCCGGCGGGAGCGGATGGGCGGGATGCCGCGTACGAGGGGCTGGAGGCCGAGACTGTCGTGCATGTTCGCGGCCGAGATGCCCAGCGACAGGGGCAGTCCGTTCCGGTCGGTGATCAGGTGGATCTTCGACCCGCTCTTGCCACGGTCGGTCGGATTCGGTCCGGTCAGTGGCCCCCTTTTGCGGCCCGGACGCTCACGGAGTCGATCGCGCACCGCGACCAGTCCAGCTCACCGCGGGCGCCGAGTTCGTCCAGGATCACGCGGTGGAGCCGTGCCCAGACGCGGTCCCGGCTCCACTGGGCGAAGCGGCGGTACACCGTCTGCCAGCACGGACCGAACACCGGCGGCAACTGCCGCCACGTGCAGCCGGAGGTAGCCACGAAGACGATCGCCGCCAGGGCCTCCCGGTCACCCGCCCGCCGCTTGCCCCCACCCTGCGGACGCCGGTTCTCCGTCGGCGGCACCACCCGCCGAAACAGCACCCACAACTCATCCGGCACCAACCGCTCAACCAGATCCGTCATACACAGCTCAACGAACGATCAAGCCAACAGAAACGATGTCTAAGAGGGCCTAGCGATCCGCCCGCCCTCCCACTCCTCCCGGAGAATCCCGTACACCACGGAGTCGCGCCAGGCACCACGCACCCGCACATGGCCACGGATGCGGCCCTCCTCCGTGAAGCCCGCGCCGAGCAGCAGCCTCGCCGCAGTGGTGTTCAGCGGCGAGCGGGCCGCCCAGAGGCGGTGGAGGTCCAGGTCCTCGAAGGCGAGGGAGAGCAGCATCCGCAGGCACTCCCTGCTGTAGCCCCTCCCCCACACCTCCGGGTGCAGCGCCCCGCCGAGCGTGGCCGCGCGTTGCTGATGGGGGTCGAACGCCATCCGTGCCAGGCCGATGAGCTCCGGGGAGTCCCGTTCGGTCACCGCGAGGACGTACTCCTGGCGCGGCAGCGCCGAGGCCGACGCGACGGAGCGCGTCACGATGTCGGTGACCTCCTCACGCGTACGGGGAGGGAAGCTCAGATGCCGGGTCGCCCTCTCACTGCCGTAGATGGTGAACACCGCCCCGGTGTCCTCGGTCCGCAGCTCACGCAGGCAGAGGCGCTCTCCCGCACAGACAATGGGGTACATGTCACGGCATCCTTCCGGTGGCTAGACGGGCAGTGCGGGCCCACGGCGGGTGCTGAACGCGGCGATCTCCTCGCGCAGATCACCGGCGGGACCGCTGCCGGGACTCGTCAACAGGGCCCGCACCCGGTGCACCGACCCCACGATCCCGGCGTTGCGGCGGGCGGGCGGGAGGTCGAGGACGGGACGCATCGCCTCGGCCGTGCCCTCCACATCACCGGTACGGAGACGGGCCACCGCGAGGTTGGCGCGGCAGCCCGCTTCGGCGGCGAAGGACCAGGAGGGGCTGGTGGCGTCGCTCAGTCCGCCCACCGCGTCCTCCGCCCGGCGGAGCAGGTCAGGCCCGTCCGCCCGCAGGAGGACATGGGCCTCGACGCTGGAGTACATCTGCCGGGCCCTCGGGAAGAAGAAGTTCCCGCCCAGGGAGTCCAGGTCGTCGGGTTCCGTGCGCTCCCGCAGGGTCTCGGCCCGCCGGTCGGCGGCCCATACGGCCTCCGCGTCCCCCAGCAGGGCCGCCGCGCGCGCCTCGTGGGCGGCCAGCCACACCGCGACGGTTCCCCGCAGCCCCTCCGCGAGCGCCGCCCCATGACGGGCGTAGTGCAAGGCGTCCTCCGGACGCGGACCCCAGTAGGCGATCATCGACTGGAGACCCCGGACCCAGGCACGCAGTGCGGCGTGCTCGGCCTGGTCGGCGCAGACCGCGGCGGTACGGGCCTGTGCCATGGCGGCTTGGGGCTCGCCCAGATCGTGGCTGGCCTTCGCCAGCATTCCGCACTCAAGCGTCGCCAGAACGTAGAGCTCGCGGATCTGTGCGGGCCGGGCCCGGCCGCTCTCCAGCAACCGGAACGTCCGGTCCTGTACATGGACGAGGTCGTCCAGGACCGCTCCCACGGGAACGCGAAGGTGAATCCCGGCGATGCGCCGCACCTCACTCTGAAGGTAGTCCAGGGTCTCCATCCCGACCTGGTTCCGCTCCGCCCCCATGGCGAAGTCCATCGCTCGTCGTGCGGCCATGTTCGCGTGCCTTCCCATTCCTCGCCGTTGCGCCGCCGCATCGGCGCCGATGTGCGTATCCGCGCTGATGTCCATGACCAACGGGGGGTCATCGCTTTCGCGCGAGATCGCGGCGGAATGCGGGAGGGATAAGCCGCCGCCCGGAACACCTTCGGAAAGAAGCTGATTGACCGGCCTGCCGAAAAGGTGGCTGAGTACCCGTCGCGCGGAACTCTGGGGCCTCACCCGGCCGAAGTACCAGCGCTCGAAGGTGCTCTCGGAGAGAGTGAGACGGGCCAACGACGGATCTCCCGTCTCCTTCGCCAGCCGCTGGGCCGCACGTTCGTACTGGTGGACAAAGGCCGGGTAGTCCGTCCATCCCTGTTCGTCGATGAGTATCCGGAGAAGCCTGGGCATGACGCCTCCTCTGCCGCGTGACTCATGCGTGTCGCCACGACGGTAGAGCGATCCGACCGTGGATTTCGCCGCCCTCAGAAAAGTGAGGCCACTCTGACCCGGATCTGACGGAACTCTGCGGAGACCCGTGTCCGCGTGGTTGGACTATGACGCCGAGCTGGCGGTGGAAATGCCCGGGAACGGCTTGCGAAGATCACGTAAGCGAGAGTCCGCCGGTCATCATCGGCCGCTTTCCGCCGTCCCATTTCCACGGAACCAGCCTGGTCACCCCCCGACGGGCTGGTGAGCGGAGGAGTCATGGCACGCCCCACGAGCCTCGACGCGAAGGCCACCCTCAGCCTCACTCTGACGGTCCGGCCGGACGAACTGACCGGTGTCCGGCGCCGGGTCATACAAAGCGTGCGCGCGGACGGATTCGGCGCCATCGCGGACGATGTGGGGCTCGTCGTGGGTGAGTTGCTCACCAATGTGCATGAGCACGCGGAAGGGGTCTGCGAGGTGGAGATCCACCGGGCGGGCGCGCGGCTGGTCGTCCGCGTCAGCGACACCGTCCCCACCCCGCCCACCACCCTCCGCCACCGCCCCGACGGTACGGCGGAGAGTGGCCGGGGCCTGCTGATCGTGGACGCGCTCACCGAGTGCTGGCACACCACCCTCACCCCGACCGGAAAGGTCATCACCTGTGTCTTCCGTATCCCGTCCGGGAGGTGACCCGGTGAGCGCCACCGTCACCGGGAGCGAGATCGTCAGGGTGCTGGCCGGGTATCTCTGGGACCACCCCGAGGAGACGGACGGGCTCGCGCCGCTCTATGAGGCGACCCTGGACCATATCCGTGACGGCGGCTGTCCCCACCGGGAGCGCTGTCCGCATGTCCTGGCCGGGGCCGTTCTCGTCAATGAGCGCCATGAGGTGCTGCTGTTGCGGCGGGAGGGGGTGTGGGGGCTGCCCGAGGGGCCGCCGCTGCCCGGGGATCACACGCTGGATCACACCGCGCTGCGGGTGCTGCGGGACACGACGGCCCTGCATCACGCGTGGGGGGATCCGGCGCCCTTCCATATCGATCTGGGCGAGTCCCTCATCCGGTCCCGGGTCGGCTTCCGCTTTCTCTTCCACACCCACACCACCGCGCTGCTCTCGGTGCTGACCCGGCACGGTCTGGCGCAGTGGGTGCCGCCGCACACCCTCGGCACGCCGCTCGCCGGGCGGATCCAGGCCCGGCTCGTCCGGCGCGCGTGAGTCCCGGCGGCCTGTTCCCGGGTGGTGGTCACCCGGGCGGGCCAGCACCGCGCGCGTATCGCCCGCGCGGCCCGGAGGCTGGAGTCGGCCCTCGTCCCCAGCCCCACGGGGCCGTCTCGCACGGACTGGCGGACAGGGGCCACGAGCGCCACGCTTCCCCCGTCCCCTCTCCCGAAGAGAGACGACCATGACCGGTCACCAGCGCCCCGTGGTGCGGGCTCACGAGACGGGTGGAAGGGCGGAGGACTATGGGCGGCCTCGGGTTCCAGCATCTGGCCGCGGTGGTGGCCCTGATCGTCGTGGGCATCACCCTCGCGGGCTTCGGCTGGCGGATGTCCAAAGGGCCGGAAGGCAGGACCGCCCGGGTGGAGGTCCTCTCCGGCATCGGCGGCGGGCTGATCACCGGTTTCGCGGTCGGCCTGAGCGTACTGTTCCTGGAACGGGGCTTCGTCGCCGCGCAGGAGCGCGCGGTCTGGCGGGCCAACGTCGAGATCGCCGAGAGCATCCCCGGGTTCACCCCAGGGGATCGGCCGCTCAACGGCATCCACTTCACCGGCAAGACGCTGAACGACGCCGACTTCAGCGGCCTCGATCTGCGGAGCAAGAGCTTCCGTGACACGGATCTGAAGGGCGCCGACTTCGACGGCGCTGATCTGCGCGGCGTCGATTTCACCCATGCCAATCTGGAGACCGCCAGCTTCCGCGAGGCCGACTTGTCGGGCGCGCTGCTGCTCAGCGCCAATCTGGGTCAGGCGGAGCTACGAACCGTCACGGCGATGAAGGGCACTCAGGTGAACCCGATGACCTGCTGGCCGCCCACGTTCCTAGCGGAACGCCCGGATCTCGCGGCCCAGGTCAAACCCATGGCGCTCTATGACGAGCAGGGCAAGAAGGTCAAGGGCAGAGGGAGGAACGGCCCCTGCCCCGACTGGCCCAGGTGAGTCGGACCCGGTTCGGTCCTCCGGGCGGGCCCGGTGTGCCCGGACCTTCTCGCGGTTGCCGCAGCGTTCCATCGAGCACCAGCGGCGGCGGCCGGGGCGGGAGGTGTCGGCGAAGAGGAGCTGGCAGTCGTGGGCCGCGCAGACGCGGACGCGGTGGGCGTGGGGGCCGGTGAGCACCACGGCACGCTGATCCAGAACCTCAGGGCCGCGGGTCATGGGGCGGAGGGGTCGACGGTCACCGCGCATGGCCGGGACTCCTGGCGGGATTACGCCGCCGTCCGCCATCCGGACGACCCGGTGAACGACGCCAACGGCGTCGGTCTGGGGCGGCGCCTGCTCTTCCAGCGGGTCCCGGAGACCAAGACCGGGAAGAACCGGCTCCATCTGGATCTGCATGTGGGCGACGAACGGCGGGCGGACGAGGTCGCCCGGCTGGAGGCCCTGGGCGCGACGGCGGTGGGCCGCCAGGACGGGCCGATGGGCAGCTGGGTGGTCATGACGGACCCGGAGGGGAACGAGTTCCGCGTGGCGTAGGGGACTCCTGAGGGTTCGTCACGATCCTTGCGGAGTACCGAGGACCAGCCGCCACGCCAGATCCGGCGCGGTCGGCGCCGTCCGTCCCGGTCTGAGCGAGCGCGGCTTCCCGAGCATGGCGGGCACGGCCTCCCGGGCGGCCTCCCGGGCGGCCTCCCGGGCACGACGGGCGCGCACCCCCTTCCCTCAGGGACGCCGCGCCCCCGTCACTCCAGGTCGTCCCGCCAGGTGAACCCCGCCAGCCCCCGGACCCGCTCCGCCCGGGGGCGGCGGCCCCGGGTCAGCCGCAGCGCGCCCCGGGCGAGGGCGGCCAGGAGCCCGAGTACCACCGCCGCCGCCAGCGCCGTGAGCAGGAGCGTGTAGAGACCGATGGAGAGCAGGCGCTCGACGACCAACCCGAGGAGTTCGAAGAGGACTCCGGGGCCATCGCTCCGGGGCGGGTCGGCGGTCATGGGGTCATGATGCCCAACCCGGGGCGGAATCTGATCGGTTGGCTGGGATTCACTCACCGACAGTGGTCCGGGGTTCGTCATGGATGCGACCGCATCTGTTCTCTATGCGAACACAACTGACCGGTTTCCGCCCTTGACCATCCTCTCAACTCTCGCTGAACTCTCAGAGCGCACCAGCACACCGCCGCACCTCACCCTCCACACCCGGCGCCGGTCGGGCCCGGCCGCCACCGCTCCAGCGTTCCTGAAAGCCGCGTCAGGACGTCCCGCAGTTCCGTCCCGTCCCCACTCGTACGGAATCCCCCGGAGCCCCCTATGACGTTCACCGTCGCCAGACGCACCGCCGTCACGGCCGTCACCACCGCGCTCGCCCTCGCCGGGCTGGTCGCCTCCGTCGCACCGGCCGCCACCGCCACCCCGCAGGTGTCCCCGCCCCGCGCGCCCGCCGCGCAGGCCCTGGCCGCGCCGGACATACCGATCGCCAACGTCAAGGCGCATCTGACCCAGTTCCAGGCGATAGCCGGCGCCAACGGTGGCAACCGGGCCCATGGGCGCCCCGGCTACCGGGCCTCCATCGACTATGTGAAGGGCAAGCTGGACGCGGCCGGATACACCACCAGCCTCCAGCAGTTCACCACCTCGGGTGCCATCGGCTGGAACCTCATCGCCGAGTGGCCCGGTGGTGACGCCGGCCAGGTGCTGATGGCCGGGGCCCATCTCGATGGTGTCTCCTCCGGCGCCGGGATCAACGACAACGCCTCCGGCTCCTCCGCCGTGCTGGAGACCGCGCTCGCCGTCTCCCGGGCCCAGCTCAGGCCCACCAAGAAGCTGCGGTTCGCCTGGTGGGGCGCCGAGGAGCTGGGGCTGGTCGGCTCCCGGTACTACGTCAACAACCTCCCGGCCGCCGAGCGGGCCAAGCTCACCGGCTATCTCAACTTCGACATGATCGGCTCCCCCAACCCGGGCTACTTCGTCTACGACGACGTCCCGGCGCTGGAGAAGGTCTTCAAGGACTACTTCACCGGCCTCGGGGTCGCCACCGAGATCGAGACCGAGGGCGACGGCCGCTCCGACCACGCGCCCTTCAAGGCGGTGGGCGTTCCCGTCGGCGGGCTCTTCACCGGGGCGAGCCGGGCCAAGACCGCCGCGCAGGCGCAGAAGTGGGGCGGCACGGCGGGCCAGGCGTTCGACCGCTGCTACCACTCCTCCTGCGACACCACGGCGAACATCAGCGACACCGCCCTGGACCGCAACAGCGACGCCGTCGCCCACGCCGTCTGGACGCTGGGCACCGCCCCCACCGTCCCGCCCGGCGACACCTACGAGAACGCCGCCGACGTCGCCATCCCGGACGGCGGCGCGGCCGTGACCTCCTCGATCACCATCTCCGGCCGTACCGGCAACGCGCCCCCCACCCTCGCCGTCGGGGTGGACATCAAGCACACCTGGCGCGGTGACGTGGTGATCGACCTCGTCGCGCCGGACGGATCCGTCTACCGGCTGAAGAACTCCAGCGCCAACGACTCCGCCGACAACATCATCGCCACCTTCCCCGTGGACGCCTCCAGCGAGCCCGCCAACGGGGAGTGGAAGCTGCGCGTCCAGGACGTCGTCGCCCAGGACTCCGGGTTCATCGACAGCTGGAAGCTGACGTTCTGACGTCCCGGGCACGCCTGGGGGCACCCCGTACGGACCGTACGAACGCGGGGTCGGGCGGTCATCGGTGGTCCGCCGCCGATGACCGGCTCTGATCGGACGACAGCGGAAATACGGCGGAGTCCCGATCGACACCGGGCGGAAACCTGACCGGTGTCCCATGGATCCCGTCCGGTTGCCCACCAGGTCGAACGGGCCCCCCGGGGCCCCACGGTCCACACCACCACCCCCCACAGACTGCGTGCGTGTGCCCCCACAGCACACGCACGCAGTCATGTCCGGGCCCGGCCAGGGCGGGCCGGGACGTTCAGGCCGTGATGTCCTTCGCCGTGAACCGCGCCCACGCCGCCGACCCGAACACCGCCACATAGACCGCCTGGAGACCGAGGTTCTTCCGGATCTCGTCCCAGTAGAACGGCTCCCGCATCAGATCCGAGAACGACAGCCAGTAGTGCGGGAAGAGATACGGGTGCACCGCGTCCAGCTGCGGGATCGTGTTCAGGATCTGCGCGGTGATCAGCAGCCCCACCGTGGTCGCCATCGCCGCGATCCCGCTCCCGGTGAGCGTCGACACAAACAGTCCCAGCGCCGCCACCCCGGCCAGCGAGGCCGCCACCACCAGCGCCACCAGACCCGCGCGCACCAGCCCCGCACCGAACGAGATCTCCGTCCCGGAGATCGTCGTCACCTCGCCCAGCGGGAACAGCAGCGCCCCCGTCACCAGCCCCGAGAGCGCCACCACCACCGTCGCCAGCAGACAGAACACCAGGGCCGAGGCGTACTTCGCGCACAGCAGCCGGGTCCGCCCGGCCGGGGCGACCAGCAGATAGCGCAGGGTGCCCGCGCTCGCCTCCCCCGCCACCGCGTCGCCCGCGATCACGCCCACCGCCATCGGGAGGAAGAACGGCAGGGTCGCGGCGAGGGCCGCGAAGACCAGGAAGATCCCGTTGTTGGTGATCTGGGAGAAGAAGGCCGGGCCCTCGCCGCTCTGGGCCCCGCCCCCGCCGCCGCCGCTCTCGATCCGGACGGCGACGCCGATGAGGACCGGGATGGCCGCGAGCACCGCGAGCAGCGCGAGCGTGCGCCAGCGGCGGACCGTGATCACCAGCTCGGAACGGAACAGGCCCAGCCAGCGGGGCAGCGGCGGGAGGCCCCCGCCCGTCTCGGCGACCCGGTCAGCCCGCGTATCTCCTTCAGCCCGTTCAGCCCGCGACATCGAAGCCCTCTCCCGTCAGCGCCACGAACGCGTCCTCCAGCGAGGCGCGCTCCACCCCGAACCCCCGTACCCGTACGCCCTCGCGCACCAGCGCGGCGGCGAGGTCGGACAGTTCCGTCTCCGGTCCCGGCGCGGCGCCCGTCACCCGCTCGCCCTCGATGGTGAGATCGGCGATCCCCCGCTCCTTCAGACAGCGGGCGGCCTCGGCCGGGTCCGGGGTGAGCACCGCCAGCCGCCCCCGGGCCCCGGCCGCCAGCGCGGCCACCGGGCCCTGGGTGAGCAGCCTGCCCCGGGCCATCACGGCGGCATGGGTACAGACCTGTTCGATCTCGTCGAGGAGATGGGAGGAGAGGAAGACGGTGGTGCCGTCGGCCGCCAGAGCCCGCACCAGGGCCCGGATCTCGCGCATGCCCTGCGGATCGAGGCCGTTCGTCGGCTCGTCCAGGACCAGCAGGTCACGGGGTTGGAGCAGGGCGGCGGCCAGCCCGAGGCGCTGTTTCATGCCCAGGGAGTAGGCCCGCGCCTTCTTGGCGGCGGCCTGGGCGAGTCCGACCCGTTCCAGTGCGGCGGCCACCCGGGCGCGCCGGGTGCGGGGGTCGGCGGCGGGGTCGGCGCTGTCGTAGCGGATCAGGTTGTCGCGGCCGCTGAGGAACCCGTACAGCGCCGGTCCCTCGATCAGCGCGCCCACGCGGGGCAGGACCGAGCGCGCCGCCCGGGGCATGGGCTCGCCGAGGACGGACGCGCTGCCCGCCGTCGGTTCGATCAGACCCATCAGCATCCGGATGGTGGTGGTCTTCCCGGAGCCGTTGGGTCCGAGAAAGCCGAAGACGCTTCCGGCGGGGACGGTGAGGTCGAGCCCGTCGACGGCGAGCTGTCCGCCCCGGTAGCGCTTGGTCAGTCCCCGGGTCTCGATCACGGCGGTCCTGTCCATCACCTCGCCCGGGCGTCCGGCGGCCCTGTCCGTCACCTCATCAGGGCGTCCGGCGGTCATGTCCGTCTCCTCGCGGTGCTGCCCCGGCGCCCGGTCATGTCCGTCTCCTCGCCCCGCGTCCGGTCATGTCCGTCCTCTCGTCATCTCGGGTCCGGTCCGATCCGTTCCGTACCCGGGTACGGACCGTTTCTGACCGTACGGTCCGTCCTGCCCCGGCCCGCCCCGGCCTCGTGCTCCTGGTCGCGCCTGCCCCGCGTACCGCCATCCCATCGTCCGCCGGTACGGTTCCGACCGCCCGCGCGGGGCCCCGTTCCCTCCAGGGGGCACCGTCACCGACCACGCGCGGTCCTCCCCGTCCGTTCAGCGGAACGGCAGAACAGCGGAACGACGCACCGCCCCGCCCGCGACGAG
>NZ_JBHVHF010000021.1:0-51512 GCF_042800315.1 Streptomyces sp. NPDC057638 | reverse complement strand
CCGGACCACAGGGTCCGGGGCCTTCCGTTCGATCGACCTCTGCTGGACGACGGACGACGGACGACGGGGTCAGTCGCCCCGGTCGCCGTCACCGCGGTTGCCGTCGCCGCCACCGATCTTGAAGGTCTTGAGGTTGATCCGCTGGTCCTGCTGCGCCGGGGTGCCCGCGGGCGGGTCCTGGCTGATGACCAGGGCGTCGTCGTCCCTCGACCCGTCCACATCGCCCAGCCGCAGCCCGGCCTGCTCCAGCATGTTCCGGGCGTCGGCGAGCTTCTGCCCGGAGACCCCCGGCACCAGGGTCTGCTGCTTGGGCCCCTTCGAGACCTTCAGCGTGACCGTGCTGCCCTTGCGGGCGGTGGAGTTGGGCCCGGGGTCCTGCTCCAGCACCTGGCCCTGCGGCTGGTCGGAGTCGATCTCCTGGACCCGCACCTGGAAGCCGAGCATCTCCAGCTGGTTGCGCGCGCTGTCGAGCTGGGAGTTGACCACGTCCGGCACGTCCTTGGGCTGTTCCTTGGCCACGGTCAGCGTGACGGTCGAGCCCTTCTCGGCCATGGCGAGCCCCTTGGGCTGCTGGCTCAGGACCGTGCCCGGGGACTCCTCCTCGGTCGACTCCTCCTTGATCTCGACCTTGAAGCCCTTGGTCTTCAGCGTGGCCTCGGCGGTCTCGCGGGACTTCTCGGTGACATCGGGCACCTCGACCTGCGGCGCGCCCTCGGAGAGCACGTACTGCACGGTCTCGCCGCTCTCCATGTCGCCGCTCTCGGGTGTCTGGCTGCAGATGGAGCCCTTCGGCTGGTCACATCGCTCGGCGCCGGACTGGGCGATCTTGACGCCCGCCGTGTCGGCCAGCGCCGTGGCCTCGGCGACGGTCTTGCCCACCAGCGTCGGCACGGCGACCGTGTCCGGGGCGTCGCCTCCGGACGGCCAGAGTGCCCGGCCGATCAGGATCGCGCCGATCAGCACCAGCACGCCCGCGACCACCAGCAGCGCGGTCGAGGTGTTCGACTTGCGCTGGCGGCGCCGGCCCCGGCCGTCGTCATAGGAGCCGAAGCCCCCGTCGTCCGGGTTCATCGGCGGCAGCATGGAGGTCTGCGCGGCCATCTCGGGCTGGCGCAGCGCCGTGGTCGGCCGCTCCTCGTTGCCGTACCCGCCGTAGCCCACCGTGCCGAAGGAGGCGGTCGCGGCGACCGGCTGGCCGTCCAGGCACGCCTCGATGTCGGCGCGCATCTCGTCGGCCGACTGGTAGCGGTAGTCGGGGTCCTTCACGAGCGCCTTGAGGACGATGGCGTCCATCTCGGGCGTGATCTCGGGGTCGAACGTCGACGGCGGCTGCGGTTCCTCCCGTACGTGCTGGTAGGCGACCGCAACGGGTGAGTCGCCCACGAACGGCGGCCGCACGGTCAGCAGCTCGTAGAGGAGGCAGCCGGTGGAGTAGAGGTCGGAGCGCGCGTCGACCTGCTCGCCCTTGGCCTGCTCCGGCGAGAGGTACTGGGCGGTGCCGATCACGGCGGCGGTCTGGGTCATCGTCATCCCCGCGTCGCCCATGGCGCGCGCGATGCCGAAGTCCATCACCTTGACCTGGCCGGTGCGCGTCAGCATGACGTTCGCGGGCTTGATGTCACGGTGGACGATGCCGTTGCGGTGCGAGTACTCCAGTGCCTGGAGGATGCCGATGGTCATCTCCAGCGTGCGCTCGGGCAGCAGTCTGCGCCCGGAGTGCAGCAGTTCCCTCAGCGTCGAGCCGTCGACGTACTCCATCACGATGTACGGGATGGAGACCCCGTCGACATAGTCCTCACCGGTGTCGTAGACGGCGACGACCGCGGGGTGGTTGAGCGAGGCCGCCGACTGGGCCTCACGGCGGAACCGGGCCTGGAAGGACGGATCGCGGGCGAGATCGGCCCGGAGCGTCTTCACGGCGACGGTGCGGCCGAGCCGCGAGTCGTGGCCGAGGTAGACCTCCGCCATGCCACCGCGGCCGATCACCGAGCTCAGTTCGTACCGCCCGCCGAGGCGACGCGGCTCTTCCATCACTGTTCCAGCCTCTCCGTCAGTCCCCGCCGCATCGGTCCATGGTCCGGCGGTGTGCTGTACGGGCATACGCTACCGGGCACACACCGCCCGAACGGCTCCCGACCGTCACCTGATACCCGACCGGTATCCCGGAGGTGCGGTGATACGAGCGGGACGTGAGCGCTCTCACTCCTTGCTGTCGAGAACGGCCTTCATGACGTCCCGGGCGATCGGAGCGGCGAGCCCACCACCGGTGATGTCGTCCCGCGCGACCGAGTCGTCCGACTCGACGATCACCGCGACCGCGACCGGGGAACCGCCGTCGGTCTTGGCGTACGAGATGAACCAGGCGTAGGGGAGCTTGCTGTTGTTCTCACCGTGCTGGGCGGTACCGGTCTTGCCACCGACGGTGACATTGCCGATCTGCGCCCTCTTGCCGCTGCCGCTGGAGACGACGTTCTCCATCATGTCCTGCACCTGCTGGGCGGTCTTCTGCGAGATCGGGCGGCTCATCTCCTGCGGCTCGGTCTTCTCGATCACGTCGAGATTGGGGGCCTCCAGCTGGTCGATCATGTACGGCTTCATCAGCTTGCCGTCATTGGCGATGGCGGCGGTGACCATGGCCATCTGGAGCGGCGTGGTGGCCGTGTTGAACTGGCCGATCGAGGAGAGCGCGTTGCTGGAGCGGTCCATCTCCTTGTCGTACCGCGACGCCGCCACCCGTACGGGGGTGTCGATCTCCGGGTTGTTGAAGCCGAACTTCTCCGCCGTCTCGACCATCTTGTCCCGGCCGACCCCGGCGCCCAGCTTGGCGAAGACGGAGTTGCAGGAGATCTCCATCGCCCGCTTGAGGCTGGCGTTCTCACACCCGCTGACCAGGTTCTTCATCGGCAGCGTGGTGTCGGGCAGGATCCAGGGCTCGGGGGTGTCGGTCGGCGCGTTGATGTCGTCGACCTCGCCGTGCTCCAGCGCGGCGGCGGCGGTGAGCACCTTGAAGGTCGACCCGGGCGGGTAGACCTCGCGCAGCGCCCGGTTGAGCATCGGCTTGTTCTTGTCGTCGCTCTCCAGCCGCTTCCACGCGTCCGCGTCGCTCTTGCCGTATCCGGCGAAGGAACCGGGGTTGTACGAGGGCGTGGAGGCCAGCGCGAGGATCTTGCCGGTCTTCGGCTCGATTGCGGCGACCGCGCCCTTCTTCGTGCCCAGGCCCTTGAAGGCGGCGGTCTGCGCGGCGCCGTTCAGCGTGGTGACGACATTGCCGCCCTTCTTCTGGTCACCCGTGAACATCGCCATGGTGTTGTCGAAGAAGAGCTGGTCCGAGTTGCCGGTGAGGATCCCGTCCTCCAGCTTCTCGATCTGGTTGGCGCCGAACGCCTGCGAGGCGTACCCGGTCACCGGGGCCCACATCGGGCCGTTGACGTACGTGCGCTTGTAGACGTAGTCGGTGTCGTCGGTCTTGACGGAGCCGGTGATCGGCTTGCCGTCGACGATGATGTTGCCGCGCTCGCTGGCGTACCGGTCGATCAGCACCCGCCGGTTGCGGTCGTGCGTGTTCAGCTCCTCCGCCTCGACGTACTGGAGCCAGTTGGCCCGGATCAGCAGGGCGAGGACGAGCAGCCCGCAGAAGATCGCGATATGGCGCAGGGGCTTGTTCACGGGCGGACCACCTGGGTCATCTCGGCGTCGGGCGAGGGAGCGGGGGCGGGCGCGGGCCGTCGCGCGGTGTCGCTGATACGGATGAGGATGGCGATCAGCGCCCAGTTGGCGATCACGGAGGAACCGCCGGCCGCGACGAACGGCATCGTCATACCGGTGAGCGGGATCAGCCCCATCACCCCGCCCGCGACCACGAAGACCTGGATGGCGAAGGCGCCGGAGAGGCCGATGGCCAGCAGCTTGCCGAAGGGGTCCCGGGCGGCGAGGGCGGTGCGCACCCCGCGCTCCACGATCAGTCCGTAGACCATCAGGAACGCCATCATCCCGGCGAGCCCCAGTTCCTCACCGAAGCTGGAGAGGATGAAGTCGGAGTTGGCCGCGAAGAGGATCAGGTCGGAGTCGCCCTGGCCCAGACCGGTGCCGAGGGTGCCGCCCGCGCCGAAGGACATCAGCGCCTGGCCGACCTGCTCGCTCTGGCGCCAGGTCTCGTCCGCGAACGGGTTGAGCCAGAAGTCCACCCGCTGCTGCACATGCGGCTCGAAGGTGGCCACCCCGACCGCGCCCGCCGCCGACATCAGCAGACCGAAGACGATCCAGCTGGTCCGCTCGGTGGCCACATAGAGCATGATCACGAAGAGGCCGAAGAAGAGCAGCGAGGTGCCCAGGTCGGTCTCGAAGACCAGGATCAGGATGGACATCGCCCAGACCATGAGGATCGGTCCGAGGTCACGGCCGCGCGGCAGGTAGAGCCCCATCACCCGGCGGCTGGCCAGCGCCAGCGCGTCCCGCTTCACCATCAGATAGCCGGAGAAGAAGATCGCGATGATGATCTTCGCGAACTCGCCGGGCTGGATGTTGATCGGACCCAGGCTGATCCAGATCTTGGCGCCGTTACGGGCCGGGAAGAACATCGGCAGGATCAGCAGGACCAGCGCCACCGCCATCGAGATGTACGTATAGCGCTGGAGGATCCGGTGGTCCTTGAGCACCAGCAGCACGGCGACGAAGAGCGCGATGCCGATCGCCGAGTACAGCAGCTGCTTGGGCGCGTCCGGGGTGAACCCCCCGAAGTAGCGTTCGGCGCGCTGGATCAGCCGTGGCGACTGGTCGAGCCGCCAGATCATCACCAGCCCCAGCCCGTTGAGCAGCACCGCGAGCGGCAGCAGCAACGGGTCGGCGTACTTGGCGAACTTCCGCACCACCAGGTGGGCGACCCCGGCGAGCAGACCGAGCCCGAGTGCGTATCCCAGGACTCCGGTGGGCAGCTTGCCATCGAGGGCGAGCCCCACGTTGATGTACGCGAACACCGGGACGGCGACCGCGAAGGCGAGCATCATCAGCTCGGTGTTGCGGCGGCTCGGTGCTTCGATCGCGCCGATCGTGGTGGTGTTCGTGACAACACTCATGGTGGAGAGGGCCCCCTACGGCTGATTACTGCTTTCCGCAGTTCGAGGCCAGCCTCTTCTCGTCCTCCGAGAGGGTGGGGCCCGGAGAGGGAGAGGCTGCGGACTGGGTCGTGGCGTTCTTGCTGGTGGGCGACGGCGAGGCGCTGGCCGTACCGCGCTCGGTGGCGGGCGGCGCGGCGGCGACGGCCGCGCGGCGCTCCTCCTCCTTCTTGCAGGCGGAGGCCTGGAGGGCCAGCTCACCGATCTTGGCCTGGGCGCGCCCGCGCGAGTTTTGGCTGATCGTCGCCTCGACCTGCTTGCGCTGGTACGGCGGCAGGTACTTGAGTTCGATCTCGGGGTGGTCCCGCTCCACCTTCGAGAGCGAGACCCAGGCCAGATCCTGGCTGATGCCCTGGTAGAGCGCGACATGCCCGCCCTGGGAGCCGACGAAGTACTGGGTCTGGGTCCAGCGGTAGCCGCCGTAGAGCCCGCCGCCGACGACCGCCAGCGCGAGCACCGTGTAGAGCGAGCGCCGCAGCCAGACCCGGCCCGGACGGGGCTTGCCGCCGTCGGCGTAGTCGGCGGAGTACTCATCGGGATATCCGTCGGCGTATGTGTCGAAGGCCCCCTGGTCGGGCGAGCCCCCGTACCCCCGGCCGCCCCCGGCGCCCGGCTGTCCGTAGCCGTCGTGGCGCGGCGGTACGGGACGGCCGAGCCCGGAGGCACGGCCGGCCGGCGTCTGCATCGCGCCGCCGTCGTTGAGCTGGAGCTGGTTCTCGGCGACCGCGCCCACCACGACCGGGGTGTCGCTGAGCTGGGCGCTCATCGGGTCGTTGCCGTCGGTGTCCAGGACATCGGCGACGATGCAGGTGATGTTGTCGGGGCCGCCGCCGCGCAGCGCGAGCTGGATCAGGTTCTGCACCGTCTCCTGCGGACCCTGGTAGCTGGCGAGGGTCTCCTCCAGGGTCTGGTGCGAGACCACCCCGGAGAGTCCGTCGGAGCAGATCAGATAGCGGTCGCCGACCCGGACCTCACGGACGGAGAGATCGGGTTCGACATGGTCGCCACTGCCCAGTGCGCGCATCAGCAGGGAGCGCTGCGGATGGGTGGTGGCCTCCTCCTCGGTGATCCGGCCCTCGTCGACCAGACGCTGGACCCAGGTGTGGTCCTGGGTGATCTGGGTGAGCACCCCGTCGCGCAGCAGATAGGCGCGGGAGTCGCCGACGTGCACCAGGCCGAGCCGCTGGCCCGTCCACAGCAGCGCCGTGAGGGTGGTACCCATCCCCTCCAGCTGGGGGTCCTCCTCGACCATCACCCGCAGCTGCTCATTGGCGCGCTGCACGGCGGTGCCGAGCGAGGTGAGGATGTCGGAGCCGGGGATGTCGTCGTCGAGCTGGACGAGGGTGGAGATGACCTCGGAGGAGGCCACCTCGCCCGCCGCCTGGCCGCCCATGCCGTCGGCGATGGCCAGCAGCCGGGGCCCGGCGTAACCGGAGTCCTCGTTGCCCTCGCGGATCATGCCCTTGTGGGATCCGGCGGCGAACCGCAGTGACAGACTCATGCGCACCTCGCCCGTCGGCCCGGGGTAGAGCCGGTCTCGCGCCACACTGCCCACCCTCCGGTCGGAAGTCCGCGGTGGTCCGTCTCCGGTACCGCCGCGGCCCGCTCGCTCCGCTCGCGCGCTGTCATATGTCCTACTACTTCCGCAGCTCGATGACGGTCTTGCCGATGCGGATCGGCGCGCCCAGCGGAATCGGTGTCGGGGTGGTGAGCCGGGTCCGGTCCAGATAGGTGCCGTTGGTGGACCCGAGGTCCTCGACGATCCACTGGCCGTCACGGTCCGGGTAGATCCTGGCATGCCTGCTGGACGCGTAGTCGTCGTCCAGCACGATCGTGGAGTCGTGGGCGCGGCCCAGGGTGATGGTCTGGCCCTGGAGCGCCACCGTGGTGCCCGTGAGATTGCCCTCCGACACGACCAGCTTGGTGGGCGCGCCCCGGCGCTGGCGGCCGCCCGGCTGCTGGCGCTGCGGCGGCGGCGTGTTCTGCCGCTGCTGCTGTTGCGGACGCGTCTGCTGGGCTCGTGTGTCGCCGCCGCGGCGCGAGCCGCGCTGTGTGACACGCGTACCGAACAGATCGCTGCGGATGACCTGGACGGCCACGATCACGAACAGCCACAGAACGGCTAGGAAACCCAGCCGCATGACCGTCAGGGTCAGCTCTGACATTGCCCCCGCTTCACCCTTCGGCTTGCCGGTAAACGATGGTGGTGCTGCCCACGACGATCCGCGAGCCGTCGCGGAGCGTAGCGCGGGTGGTGTGTTGCCCGTCCACCACGATGCCGTTGGTGGACCCGAGATCCTGGATGGTCGAGGGCGTACCGGTCCGGATCTCACAGTGCCGGCGGGAGACGCCGGGGTCGTCGATCCGCACATCGGCGTCGGTGCTGCGACCCAGCACCAGCGTCGGGCGGGAGATCTGGTGGCGGGTGCCGTTGATCTCGATCCAGCGCCTGGTCTGGCCGCTCGGCGCGGGGCTGGCGCCACCGCTGGCCGGGCCCGCCGCCGTACGGCCGCCCGCGGGCGGCGCGGAAGGCATCGGAGGCGCTCCGGAAGGGCCGCCGCTGGTGACCGGGCGCGGCGGGTAGCCATGGCCGCCCTCGCCTCCCGGGGCACCACCGGGCGCCTGGGACGTGCTCGACGCGAGGGTGCGGCTGCGCACCCGGTAGAGCCCGGTGTCGAGGTCGTCGGCCTTCTCCAGATGGACCTTGATCGGCCCCATGAAGGTGTAGCGCTGCTGCTTGGCGTAGTCGCGCACCAGACCGGCCAGCTCGTCGCCGAGCTGCCCGGAATAGGGGCTGAGCCGCTCGAAGTCCGGGGTACTCAGCTCGACGATGAAGTCATTGGGGACGACGGTCCGCTCGCGGTTCCAGATCGTCGCGTTGTTGTCGCACTCGCGCTGGAGGGCACCGGCGATTTCGACGGGCTGCACCTCGGACTTGAACACCTTGGCGAAGGTGCCGTTGACCAGCCCTTCCAGGCGCTGTTCAAAACGCTTCATGACTCCCATCGGGCACCTCCTCCGTCGTTGCCGTCCTCATACTGCTTACTGATCGTATCCACGCGTCGGGAAATCGGCTGGTTCCCCTTGTCTGCCCGGTCGATGAGTGTCACCTCTCACACGGATCGTAGAGGGGGCCTCATCACAGTGTCCCGCACCCGGGGCCCGCCATGGAGGAGCGGGGGGCGAGGCGCTCGTGGTGCCGCGCGGACGGGGGTGCGACGGCCCGGGAACATGATCCTTTTCTGGTGGTGGGCGGCCGGTGGCGGGCGGTGGGCCGGGGCGCCCGGGGCCGGTGCCATCCCGTCCGGAGCGCTCGGCGGCTCGCGCTCCGGTTCCGGGGTTCTCAGGGGGCTGAGGGCTCCGGGCGGTTCCGGGGAATCCGGTGGTTCCGGGCGGTTCCCGGCAGTTCCGCGGATTTTCGGGGGTCTGGGGGGTCTGGGAGATTCCAGGGGAGTCCGGGGAGTCCGGGGAGTCCGGGGAGTCCGGGGAGTTCCGGGGGGGGCGGGGGTTTCCCCTCGTCGTACCCGGTTCGCGCCGGTCCTGCCGCCCCTCGGATGTGGCCCACTCCTCCCGCGGCCCTCCTCTGCCCTGTGCCCCGGAATACCCTCACCATCCCCCTGGACCCTCCCCGGTCCGCCCCCGTACCCACGGATGTGAATCCACCCTTCGTGGCGTGCTAATCTTCTGCATGTCGCCAGGGAGACACGCCGAACAGACGGTCGAACGAGTGACACACCCAATGCGCGGGTGGCGGAATAGGCAGACGCGCTGGATTCAGGTTCCAGTGCCCGAAAGGGCGTGGGGGTTCAACTCCCCCCTCGCGCACCAGTGAAGTGGGCGGCATTGTGATAACGATGCCGCCCACTTCCGCGTTCCCGTGAATGACGGGTGGCCGGTGGCTGTGAGCAGGGTCTCACCCGCCCGTTCGGCGGGCTCACCGGAGGGGGCCGGGCTGTTGCCCTTCGCTGCTTGGCGGAGAGATTTCGCGGTTGTCCATGCTTTCTGCCGTCCCTCCGAGTGGCTCCAGGTACTTCTGGCGGCGGTCGGTCGGCGGTCGGTCGGTGGTTGGTCGGCGGTCGGTACTCGCGTACGGCAATGGACACGGGGTCGGTCCGCGCTTGGTCTTCGGCGCGTGGTCTGTGGTGCGTGGTCTGTGGTGCGTGGTCTGTGGTGCGTGGGCGAAAGGGCTTCGGAGCAGGAGCAGTTGCGCACGCGTCCGGGAATCCCGCTCCTCACGCGGCGAGAGCTCGGTGATGTATCGGCCTCGCGCCTCACGACGTTCGTCGTCGCCGATCGGAACGAAAGTAGGGCGCTCGGTGCGCCGCCTGGTGCCTAGGGTGCCCAGGTGAACGTCTCGTCGAGCCTTCTCGCCTGGCTGCGGATCTCCTGGGCCTGGTTGTCGGAGCCCCATCCGCCCGCGTCGGGATCTCCCCTGACGCAGCGGCGGCCGCCCGCCGCCGAGGTGGTGCTCGCGCTGGTGATGGGGCTCCTGGTGGCCGGGGTCGCCGAGCTGCTGAAGGAGCAGCACGGGCCGATGCTGCTGTTGATGGCGGTCGGGGCGGCGCTGTTGTCCTTGGCGCGGCGGAGACTGCCCGAGCCGGTGCTGGTGGCCACGGCGGCGTTGACCGCCATCGGCGCGGGATTCACCCCGCTGCTGGTGCTGGTGGGGTGGTCGGCGGGACGCCGGATCATCGGGGTGGAGCGTGCGCTCGTCTCCTTCGTGATCGCCTATGTCGTCTTCGTCGGGATCACGCTGGCGAGTACCTGGGGCATGGACACCTGGTCCCAGCAGTCGGCGTTTCTGTCGCTGCTGGTCACCCTCTCGTTTCTGGCGACCGCCGTCTTCCCGGGGCTGGCCAGCCGTTACTGGAGCCAGCGGCGGACCCTGCTGCACGCGCTTCAGGAGCGCAACGCGCAGTTGCTGTGGGAGAGCCAGATGATCGCCGGCCAGGCCCGGCTGCTGGAGCGTCAGCGCATAGCCCAGGACATGCACGACAGCCTCGGCCACCAGCTGGCGCTGATCTCGGTGCACACCGGGGCGCTGGAGGTGGACCCGGCGCTCACCGAGCGCCAGCGCCAGGCCGTCGGCATCCTCCGGCAGGCGTCGGTGACCGCGATGCACGAGCTGCGGGAGGTCGTCGGCATCCTGCGGGACGGGGTCGAGGCACCCGCCGGACCGGTCGACGACGCGGGGCGTGCGGCACGCGGGACGGCCGGTGTCCCGGAGCTGGTCGAGTCCGCCCGTGCGGCGGGCAACTCCGTGGGACTGGTGCATGGGGGAGAGCCCCGGCCACTGGCCCCGGCGGCCGACCACGCGGCGTACCGGATCGTCCAGGAGGCCCTGACCAACGCCTACAAGCACGCGCCCGGAGCCCGTATCGACGTCGCCCTCCGCTATGAGCCGGACTCCCTCGTCGTCGAGATCGTCAGCGGTCCGGCCAGGGGCGCGCGGGGTGAGGTCGTCAGCGGTGGGCGGGGCCTCACCGGGCTGCGCGAGCGCGCGCGGCTGGTCGGCGGGATGGTGCACGCGGGCGCGGTCGACGGTGGCGGGTTCCGGGTCGCCGGGGTGCTGCCGTACGGGGCCGGCGAGCCGTCCTCGACCGGCGCGCCCGCCCGGGTGGGGGCCGCGGGTCCTGATGCCCGGCCCGCCGGTGTCCCGTTCACCGGTCCCGGGGCGGCCGTCATGGACTGGAGCGCTTCGCCGCGTCCGTATCCGTATCTCGCGGACGGGCTCGATCCCCGGCGGTCCCAGGGCCGGGGCACCGGACTGAAGGTCGGGTGCGGGGTGATCGCGGCGGCGGGTCTGCTGATGGTGGTCGCGGCGACGGCGGGGATGTACTTCCTGGTCGTCGCCATGGCGCAGTCGATGATCGATCCGTCGGAGTACGAGCGGATCGCGGTCGGCAGCAGTGAGGGGACCGTTCGGGACCAGTTGCCGAGCGGGGGCAGCATCGTGACCGCCGGGGTCGGTGACGCCGGGCCGACGCCGCCGAAGGGCGCGAAGTGTCTGGTGCTGATGTCCTCGGAGCTGGGGGAGGGGTTCGACGCCGAGCCGGTGTTCCGCTTCTGCTTCCGGGACGGGAAGCTGATCGAGAAGAGGGCGTTCGACGCCAACGAGGGGTAGGGCGCGGGCGGGGGCCTCGCGGGGACCGTCTGTGTGGGCCGGTCCGGTGGGGCGGGACCGCGTGCGGCCCGTCCGGGTGGGGTCGAGTCCGGTCGGGCGGGGTCCGTCTGGGGCGGGCCCTGGTGTGCGGGGCCGGGGCCGCGTCATGCGGTGATCCGGCAGGATATGAGCTCTCCGGCCGGGCTTCGGCCGGAAGGACATGGGCGACAGGGCGAGGGCAAGGGTGGGGACATGACGGGGGCGTCGATTCGGGTCGTCATCGCCGATGACGAGCCGCTGATCAGGGCCGGGATCCGGATGATCCTCACCTCGGATCCGGGGATCGAGGTCATCGCCGAGGGGGCCAATGGACGTGAGGCCATCGATCTGGTGCGGGCGCACGGCGCCGACGTGGTCCTCCTCGATATCCAGATGCCCGGGATGGACGGGCTCACCGCGATGGTCGAGCTGCGCCGGGTCGCGCCCTCATCGCGGGTGATCATCCTGACGACGTTCGGGGAGCGGGAGAACGTCCTGCGGGCCCTGGAGTCGGGCAGCGCCGGTTTTCTGCTGAAGGACACCGCTCCCGCCGAACTGATCGGCGCGGTACGGGCGGCCGCGGCGGGCGACGCCTATCTCTCCCCCGCCGCCACCCGGCATGTTGTCGACCAGCTCGCCTCGGGTCGGATGGCGGCCCGTGGTGAGGCGGCGCGCGCCCGGGTGGCCGGGCTGAGCGGCCGTGAGCACGAGGTGCTCTGTCTGCTGGGTGAGGGTCTCTCCAACGCGGACGCCGGGCGGCGGCTGCATATGAGCGAGGCCACGGTGAAGACCTATGTCAGTCGGATCCTGGCGAAGCTGGAGTGTGAGAACCGGGTCCAGGCCGCCCTACTCGCGCGGGACGCGGAGCTTGGAGGCTGAGCCGGGGCGTCGGTCGCGGGGCTCGGGGGGCTGCTCGGCTGGGACCGGGTGCGGGGCTCGGGGGCTGCTCGGCCGGGGCCGGGGCCGGTCGCGGGGCTCGGGGGCGAGGGCTGTGGCTGTGGTGGGGTGGGTGGTGTGCGGCTCGGTGGGGGCGGCGCTGGCTTTGTTTCACGTGAAACGCCCACGCGCCGACCGGCGATGGCCCGCTGGTAGCGGAACGAGCCCTTCGGGTGGCGGGGTTTTCCCCAGGTGATGCTCCCTCCACAGGGGAGGCCGGGCCCATGGGCGGGAGGAGTACGGTCGTCGCCATCGGATTGTCTGTGCGGGTGGACGAGAGATGGGGGCGGCTGGTCATGGCTGAGGCAGCGGGAGCGAGGGTGACGGGCGCGGGGGTCTCCGGGAGAGCCGGGGGCCGGATCCCGGTGGTGCCGGGGTTCGCCGCGCGGTCGGGGGCGGTCCGCGCGGGAGAGCTGCGGCGGTCGCCGAAGCGGGAGGGCAAGGCGTTGCGCGACCGTGTGCCGCGCTCCTCGCACGACGGGCTGGTGCTCGCGGCCGGCCGGCCGGGCGCGGTCGAGGCCGTCGAGGAGTCCGGCCTGGGCCGGGTGCCGGAGCTGACCCCGATCAGGGTGGGCCGGATGGCCGCCTCGCCCTTCGCCTTCCTGCGGGGCTCGGCCGGGCTGATGGCCCATGACCTGGTGGGAACCCCGGTCACCGGGGTGAGCGCGCAGATATGCGGCGACGCCCACGCCGCCAACTTCGGCCTCTACGGCGATGCCCGTGGCGGTCTCATCATCGATCTCAACGACTTCGACGAGACGGTCGTCGGCCCCTGGGAGTGGGACGTCAAGCGGCTGGCCGTCTCGCTGGTGCTGGCGGGCCGGACCGTGGGGGCGGATGAGTCGGTCTGCGCGTCGGCGGCGTTCGACGCCGTGGGGGCCTATCGGCGCACCATGCGACTGCTGGCGAAGCTGCCCGCCCTCGACGCGTGGAACGCCATCGCGGACGAGGAACTGGTCTCCCATACCGACGCCCGTGATCTGATCGGCACCCTGGAGCAGGTCTCCCAGAAGGCCCGGAACAACACCAGCGCCCGCTTCGCGGCCAAGGCGACGGAACTGGTGTCGGACGGTTCGCGCGCCGCGGATTCCGATGGCTCCGCCAGCCCGGAAGGCGCTGACGGCTCGGGGCTGGTGCGCCGCTTCGTGGACGCGCCGCCGGTGCTGCGCCGGGTCTCCGACGCCGAGGCCGGGGCCGTCGCCGCCGCGCTGGAGGGCTATCTCGGCACGGTCGCCGAGGACCGGCTGCCGCTGCTGGCGCGCTATGCCATCCACGACGTGGCGTTCCGGGTGGTGGGCACGGGCAGTGTCGGCGCCCGCTCCTATGTGGTGCTGCTCCTCGACCACCGGGGCGATCCCCTGGTGCTCCAGGTGAAGGAGGCGCGTCCGTCGGCGTTGCTGCCCCATGTGCGGGCGGCCGGGTTCATGGTGCCCGAGGTGGAGCACGAGGGGCGCCGGGTGGTGCTGGGACAGAAGCGGATGCAGGTGGTCAGCGACATCCTGCTCGGCTGGACGACGGTCGAGGGCCGTCCCTTCCAGGTGCGGCAGTTCCGTAACCGCAAGGGCAGCGTCGATCCGGCCGCCCTCTCCCCGGACCAGCTGGACGACTACGGGCGGATGACCGGGGCGCTGCTGGCCCGGGCCCACGCGCACAGCGCCGACCCCCGGCTGATCGCGGGGTACTGCGGCAAGACGGAGGAACTGGACGAGGCGCTGGCGCGCTTCGCCCGGATCTACGCGGACCGGACGGAGGAGGACCACGCCGAACTCATGGCAGCGGTCAAGAGCGGCCGGATAGCCGCCGAGATGGGGGTGTGACCGGGGGCGTGCGGGTCCGCCGCGGGGCGCCCGTAGGCTGAGCAGGTGACCGAGGACGCGCCCGGGGGCCCCACGACCCGGAACGACGAAGAGCAGGATCAGCGCACCAGCCCGGAGGAGCGGGTGGCCACTCCGGAGGAACGGCTGGCCACAGCGGTGCGCGCGGCCGAGCAGGCGTTGATCGAGTTTGAGATCGCGCTGGAGACCTTCCGGGTGGAGATGGAGAACTTCTCCCGGCTCCACCACCAGAGGCTCGGCCCGATGTATGCCCGGCTCGATGAGCTGGACGCGCTGATCGCGGAGGCCCGCGCGGCCCGCAGCGGCGACCCGGAGGACTGGCACCGGGCGCGGGAGGCACGGGCGGCCGTGCTGCCGATGCCCGGTGTGGACGAGCTGTTCCACGGCTGGATCGACTCCGACGGGATCTCGCCCGAGGCGGCGGCCATGCTCACCGAGCAGCCGGTACGGGCGCCGCAGCGGGTCCGGCCGAGCGAGGAGGCCCGCAGGCTCTACCGGGAGCTGGCCCGCAAGGCCCATCCCGACCTGGCCCAGGAGGAGCCGGAGCGGGTGCGGCGCGAGGCGTTCCTCACCCGGGTCAATGTCGCCTATGGGCTCGGCGACGCCGAGGAGCTGCGGGAGCTGCTGGCGGAGTGGGAGCGGGGACCCGCACCCGTCGCACCGGAGACCGGGACCGGGCCCGAGGAGGGCGAACGCCTCTACGCCCGGTTGGAGTGGCTGGCCCAGCGCAAGGACATGCTGGCCCAGGTCGCCGCCGAGCTGGAGGAGAGCGCGATCGGATCGATGCTCCGGATGGCCCCGGACGATCCGGACCGGCTGCTGGAGGAGATCGCGGAACAGCTGCTGGCCCAGGTCGCCGAGCGGGAGCGGGAGCTGGCCGGGCTGGTGGAGTAGTTTTGCGGGGGCTTGTTGGCCGGGGCCGAGGTGGCTGGGCGGGCCGGAGTCAGGGCCGCCGGATCCGGTGGGCCGCGGTCACCGTGGATGGTCCCGGGCCCGGGCGGCGTCCGCCGGGTGCCCGGCCGGGCCCCGGGGGACGCACCCCGTACGAGGTTGGCCAGGCTCTCCCCGTACAAGCCGTACAGATCACGGACAGATGAGAGAAGGCATATCCATGAATTTCGCCCCGCTCCCCTCGGTGGAGGCCGCGGCGGTGCCGTCGGACGGCCTGGTGCTGGATGTCAGGGAGGCCGATGAGTGGGCCGCCGGGCACGTCGATGGCGCGCTGCATGTCCCGATGAGCGATTTCGTCGCCCGCTTCGGTGAGGTGACCGATGCCGTGGCGGATGGGCGCCGGGCCTATGTGATGTGCCGGGTGGGCGGACGGTCCGCGCAGGTCACCCAGTATCTGGTGCAGCAGGGAATCGACGCGGTGAACATCGAGGGCGGCATGCTCGCGTGGGAGGGCGCCGGGCGGCCCATGGTCGCCGACGGTGGGGGGACTGCGACGGTCATCTGACGGTCCGCGAACTCCCGCCTGGCCCGGGACGCCCCGCACTCCCCCTGGGCCGTGCGGCCCGGGAGGTACCCCGGGCGGAGCGCGGGGGAGTGTTCCCCAGCGCCGGACGCCGCAGGCCCCTCCCTCTGGGACTTCGTCCGGGGGAGGACGGCGCTTCTGTGTGGACACGAGGTGCGGGAGTGCCGCGAGCCGGTCAGCCGAGCGGATGGGCGGCCAGAAGGTCGCCGAGTGCCTCCTCATGGGCGGCGGCCGGGCCGAGGGAGAGTTCGAGCTGCTTGGCCCAGGCGTGATAGCGGTGCAGCGGGTAGTCGGTGTCGGCGCCCACACCGCCGTGCAGATGCTGTGCGGTCTGGACGATCCGGCGCACCCCCTCCGAGGCCCAGATCTTCGCGACCGCCACATCACCGGCCACGGGGAGCGGCCCGCCGAGCCCGGGGCCCCCAGGCGCGGATGTCAGCCGCCAGGCCGCCTGCCAGAGCGTCACCTCCATGGCGCGCAGATCGATGAAGCGGTCCGCCGTCTGCACCGCGACCGCCTGGAAGGTCGCCAGCGGATGGCCGAACTGTTCGCGTTTGCCGGTGTATCCGCTGGTCAGGGTGAGTACCGCGGTACCGAGGCCGAGCGCGAGCGCGCAGATTCCGGTGGTCAGTGTCTGGCGTAGCCACTCCCAGGCGCCGTCCGTGTCGACCACCCGGTGGCCATCGACGCGTACCGCCTCCAGACGGACCTCGGCGAGCCGTTCACCACTGGTCGAGATCTGTTCCGCCAGTGTGACCCCGTCCTGGGCCGGGGCGACCAGGGCGATCACGGCCTCACCGTCGCCGCTCTGGGCGGGCACGGCGATCAGATCCGCCGAGTGCGCCCAGGGCACCGCGGTCTGGACACCGTCCAGCGTCCAGGCACCGGACGTGCCCTCGCGGGCGGCGGTGACGGAGAGTTCGGCCGGGTCGTGGCCGGTGCGGCCGTGCGCCGCGGCGGTGAGCACCAGCTCGCCCCGGGCGACCCGGGGGAGGACCTCCGTACGGAGCTCGGGAGCGCCGTAGCGGTCCACGGCCATCGCCGCCGCCCCGGTCTCCAGCAGCGGTACCCGTGCCAGCGATCCGCCGCACTCGCGCAGCATCAGGCAGAGCGCGACGGTGTCGAGCCCGGCGCCCTCGTACTCCGGGGCGAGACAGAGTCCGAGCAGATCGCTCTCCGCGAGCCGGGCCCACAGCGCCCGGTCGATCTCCGGAGCGACCGCGCCCAGGGTGAGCGCCGGACTGGGCACGGCATCGGCCCGGACCCCCGAGAAGATGGCCCGCGCGGCCTCGACGGTGGCGTGTTGTTCCTCGGTGAAGGTGAAGTCCACGGGCGTGCCTCCCGGGGTCGGTGGCGACCAGGAAATCTGACGGATCGTCAAGATAGGTCAGGGGAGGGGAAAAGGCCACAGCGGAGGTGGTGGGTAGGCGATGCCATCGCTGTTCACCGCAGGATCGGCGGCGGCTTGTTCTCCGGTGGCCGTCGGCCAGCCCGCACTGGTGAAGCGGAGATCGATGGCGTCCGAGCGGTGGTGTGCGAGGGCCGCACGCGCGGCCTTGCCGGGGCGTCCCGGGGTGCGGGGTCCTTCACTGCTCGGGCCGCCCTCACATCCGCTTCCCCGATCGCTCCGTCGGGCGAGAAGCCGTTCGCCGCGACTTTCCCTTTCTCCAGACGGCACCGTTGAGGGTCACTATCGTGGCGCGTGGAAGTCTGGGGGGCCACCCATCGAGGTGGCGACCGTCACTCCCCGGGTGTACTGACAAGGCGAGTGAACCCAGCCATCCACTCGCTCCGCCGCAGTGCACGGACGAGCGACCACTTTCGCAACGCTCCAAACCCAACCAACCAGAAGTCCCTGAGTTTCTCTTGCTGGTACGGAACTCAGTTCAGCCACAAGTCGTGGCCGAGCTGAGTAGGCGTGCCTGCAGACAGTTCGGCCCTGTGGAGAAGGGATCGAACGGTGGACTCGTCTGCGGTTCTCTGGATTCTCGCCTGGTCGGGCGTGATCTCCATCGGGATTGTCGTCCTGACCGGAATCCTGAAGCAGCTGCTCCCCTTGGTTGAGGCATGGCACAGCCTGCTCGACACCTTTCGCGGTGACAGAGCGCAGGATGCTGTGGGCGGCAGTGAGCCAGCGCCCAAGCCGAAGAGCGCGGAGGAGCCGACGGCCGCCATAGTGCCGCTTGAGGCTGCTGGATCGGCGGCCGCCCTGGAGAGGCATGACGAGAAGACGGATTCCGTTATGCCAGCACCCGCGCCACATCAGTGACATCTGCTCATCTTCAACCGGAAGTCTGGGCCGAAAAGCTTGGGGCCAGGTGTCCCCTGGCGGGAAGGGCACGGGGACGGATGGGATCAGGGCGCCTGGGAAAGTCACCGCGGGCTTGGGGCCCGAGGGGCACCGACGGCGTCGCCTGGGAGGTGGTCAGCGGTCGAAGTCGAGCTCCAGGGTGGGGGTCGTGGGATGGGACTGACAGGCGAGGACATAGCCCGCGTCCGTCTCCTCCGGCTCCAGGGCGAAGTTCCGGTCCATCCGGACCTCCCCCCGTACCAGGAAGGCGCGACAGGTGCCGCAGACCCCGCCCTTGCAGGCGTAGGGGGCATCCGCGCGGCTCCGCAACACCGTCTCCAGCAGCGACTCGCCGTCGCGGACCGGCCAGGTGCCCGAGCGGCCGCCCAGGGTGGCCGTGAGCGTGGCGTGGGAGGGGGCCGGGGCGGCCGGGCCCGCGCCGGTGACGGGGGCCTCCGCCACATGGAAGATCTCCTGGTGGACGCGGCGCCGGTCCACGCCGAGCCCGCGCAGTGCGCGCTCCGCCGCCGTGACCAGACCGAGGGGACCGCAGAGGAACCAGCCGTCCACCTCGCTCACCGGCAGCAGCGCGGGCAGCAGCCCGCCGAGGCGCTCCTGGTCCAGCCGCCCGGAGGGGAGTCCGGACTGCCGCTCCTCCCGGGAGAGCGCGGTCACCACCTGGAGCCGGTCCGGAAAGCGGTCCTTGAGGTCGGCGACCTCGTCGAGGAACATCGTCGAGGCGACCGTGCGGTCACTGCGGATCAGACAGAACCGTGCCTCGGGCTCCCGCGCCAGCAGGGTGGCGGCCATCGAGAGGACCGGGGTGATGCCGCTGCCGCCGACGACGGCCGCGAACCGCCCCGGACGGGGGTCGAGCCGGAAGCGGCCCATCGGGGGCATCACATCGACGGTGTCACCGGCCGCCAGCTCCTTCAGCGCGTAACGGGAGAAGGCGCCGCCGTCGACATGGCGGATGCCCACCCGCAGCACCGGGTCCGCGCCGGGCTCGGCGGCGGGGGCGCAGATCGAGTACGTACGCCGGATCTCCTCGCCGTCGACCGTCCGGCGCAGGGTGAGATGCTGGCCGGGGGTGTGACGGAAGGTCTCGCGCAGCTCGGCCGGGACCGCGAAGGTGATCGCCACCGAGTCGTCCGTGAGTCGTTCGACCTCTCTGACGCGGAGCGTGTGGAACATCTACAACTCCTTGAAGTGGTCGAAGGGTTCACGGCAGGAGACACAGCGGCGCAGCGCTTTGCAGGCGGTGGAGGAGAACCTGCTGAGCAGTTCGGTCTCGGTGGAGCCGCAGTGCGGACAGCGCACGGAGAGCGTCAGCGCGACCGGCCCGGCGCCCGGCTGGGTCCGGGGCGGGGCGATACCGGACTCCGCGAGCTTGCGGCGGCCCTCCGGGGTGATGTCCTCCGTCGACCAGGGTGGTGACAGCACGGTGACCACCGACACCTCGGCCATGCCCTGCTCACGCAGCGCCCGCTCGATGTCGGCGCTCATCGCCCCGATCGCCGGGCAGCCGGTGTAGGTGGGCGTCAGCTCCACCTCCACCCGGCCGGGGCCCAGTATCTGGATCCCGCGCAGCACACCCAGCTCTTCCAGGGTCAGCGTGGGCAGCTCGGGGTCGGGCACCGCGCCCGCGACGGCGCGCAGCCGCGCTTCCAGCGGGGTCTCGGTGGTCACCATGACGCCCCCGGGTGGCTGCGGTGCAGATGCTGCATCTCGGCGAGCATCCGGCCGAAGGGCTCGGTGTGCAGCCCCTGTCGTCCGGCGCCCGCCGCCCAGCCGCCCGTGCGTGGCCCCTCGGGCACGGGAAGCGTCGCCCACTCCAGTACGGACGTCAGCGACTCCAGCCAGCTCGCCTCCAGGGCGGCCCAGTCCACCGCGAGTCCCTCGACGGGCTGGAACATCTCGCCCGTGTACCGCCACAGGGCCGCACCGGCGCGGCGCATGCGCCGATGGCTCTCCTCGGTGCCGTCGCCGAGGCGTACGGTCCACTGCTCGGCGTGGTCCCGGTGGTAGGCCACCTCCTTGACGGCCTTGGCGGCGAGGCCGGTGAAGGGACCGGCCGTGGTGGCCAGTTCCGCGTACAACAGATGCTGATAGGTGGAGAAGTAGAGCTGGCGGACGATGGTGTGGGCGAAGTCGCCGTTGGGCTGCTCGACCAGTTGGAGGTTGCGGAAGGAGCGCTCCTCGCGGAGGTAGGCCAGCTCGTCCTCGTCACCGGCGAGGGAGAGCAGCACCCGGGCCTGGCCCAGCAGGTCCAGCGCGATATTGGCGAGCGCGACCTCCTCCTCCAGCACGGGGGCGTGACCCGCCCACTCGGCCAGCCGGTGCGAGAGCACCAGGGCGTCGTCGCCGAGGGCGAGCGCGGGCGTGTTCACCGTGGTCGTCACAGATGCCTCACCCCGTCCGGGATCTCGTAGAACGTCGGGTGGCGGTAGGGCTTGTCGGCGGACGGCTCGAAGAACGGGTCCTTCTCGTCCGGGGAGGAGGCGGTGATGGCGGTGGAGGCGACCACCCACAGCGAGACGCCCTCCCCGCGCCGGGTGTACAGGTCCCGGGCGTTGCGCAGGGCCATCTCCGCGTCGGGGGCGTGGAGACTGCCCGCGTGGGTGTGGGAGAGCCCACGGCGGGAGCGGACGAAGACCTCCCACAGCGGCCACTCGGTCGAACCGCTCATGCCGTCACCTCCAGGGGGGTGCCCGATCCGGATCCGGCGCGCTTGGCCGCGTGCGCGGCCGCCGCCTCGCGCACCCAGGAGCCCTCCTCATGGGCACGGCGGCGCTGGCTCAACCGCTGCTCGTTGCACGGGCCGTTGCCTTGGAGGACCGCGTGGAACTCGCTCCAGTCGATCGCGCCGAAGTCATGCTGGCCCCGCTCCTCGTTCCACCGCAGATCGGGGTCCGGGAGGGTCAGCCCGAGCGACGCGGCCTGGGGGACGCAGATGTCGACGAAGCGCTGCCGCAACTCGTCGTTGGAGTGCCGCTTGATCTTCCAGGCCATCGACTGGGCCGAGTGGGACGACTCGTCGTCCGGCGGACCGAACATCATCAGCGAGGGCCACCACCAGCGGTCCACGGCGTCCTGTGCCATCGCGTGCTGCGCGGGGGTGCCCCGGGAGAGGGCCAGCAGCAGCTCATAGCCCTGGCGCTGGTGGAAGGACTCCTCCTTGCAGATACGCACCATCGCCCGTGCGTAGGGTCCGTAGGAGCAGCGGCAGAGGGGAACCTGGTTGGTGATCGCGGCGCCGTCCACCAGCCAGCCGATCGCACCGACGTCGGCCCAGGTCAGCGTGGGGTAGTTGAAGATCGACGAATAGCGCTGGCGGCCCGCGTGGAGTTTGTCGAGCAGTTCGTCGCGGCTGGCGCCGAGCGTCTCCGCCGCGCTGTAGAGATACAGGCCGTGCCCCGCCTCGTCCTGCACCTTGGCCATCAGGATTGCCTTGCGGCGCAGGGAGGGCGCGCGGGTGATCCAGTTGGCCTCCGGCTGCATGCCGATGATCTCGGAGTGGGCGTGCTGCGCCATCTGGCGAATCAGCGTGGCGCGGTAACCCTCCGGCATCCAGTCGCGGGGTTCGATGCGCTCGTCGGCGGCGACGGCGGCGTCGAACACCGCCTGGCGCGCGTCCGCCGTATCCAGGGTCACTGCCGTCATCCGGGCCCCCTACCGACCGATCGTTCGGTTCATTGACTTCAATGGTGGGTCGGGGGCCCTTAGGGTGTCAACCCTGTGGATAACTGATGCCGGCCGGCGGGGATCGGGGCGGAATGGACGCCAGCGAGGACGAGGACGCCAGGGGTGCCGAGGGGACGGGTTCACCACCGCCGTCCGCACCCACCGAAGGCACTCTCCCTCACCGTCGTGACCAGCGGAGATCCAGCCCGGTTACCGAGCGTGCGGGCGCTGGCGGGCCCGCTGGAGCGGTGGGGTCCCCTGAGCCGGTCGGAGCCGCCGGGGCCATCAGGGCCGCCGGGACGACCGATCGGGGCAGGGCTGACGGGATGGCCGACCCCGTCGGGCCTGGTGACCCCACGGACCCCATGGACCCCATGGACCCCACCGACTCCGCTGACGCCACGGATCGCGCTCAGCTCGGTGACTCCGTTCGTTCCGGCGCGGGCGGCGGGCCCGCCGGACCCGCCAGGGGCGCCGAGCGTGAACCGTGGCCGGCCGTCCCGGTCCCTGGTCCCCGGCACCCGTCCGGTCGGAGCATGTCCGTGGGCGGGACGGAGACGGCGGACGGCGCCGGGCCCGAGAACGGCTCCCGGGCGGCGGGCCGCTCCCCTGAAGCCCCGCCTCCGGAGCCCGGCGGCAGAGACGGTGCTCCCAGTGCCACCGGCGTTCCCGGTGCCGATCCCGGCCCCAGGCATGGAATCAGAGCGCTGTCCCTGCCGTACCGGATGGCGCTGGGTGCCTGTGGCGCGCTGATCGCCTTCGCCGCGCTCGTCCATCTCGGGATGGTCTTCCTGCATGTCGCCCCGGCCAACACGGTCAGCAAGGAGTACGGCGAGACCATCGACGCCTGGATCTATCCGGAGTTCGAGCAGAACTGGAAGCTCTTCGCCCCCAATCCGCTCCAGCAGAACATCTCCGTACAGGTGCGGGCCGACGTCAGGGCGGCGGACGGCGCGCGCACGACCACCGGGTGGATCGATCTGACGGCCCGGGACACGGCGGCGATCCGTGGCAATCCTTTCCCCAGTCATACGGATCAGAACGCGTTGCGCCGGGCCTGGGACCTCTATGTCAACACCCACGACGACAAGAACCGGGCCACCGGGCCACGCGGCGCGCTGGCGGAGCGCTATGTACGGCGCATCGCGATGTCGCGGCTGGAGGAGAGGGAACTCGGCGGAACCGTGGAACGGATACGGCTCCGTTCCGCCACCCGGCTGGTGCCGGCTCCGCCGTGGAGCGAGGAGAGGACCGAGACGCGCACCTTCTACCGGGTGCTTCCCTGGTGGACCGTGACCAGGGCCGATCTCCCCGCCGGTGTCGACAACGGACGGATGCGGGAGATGGCGAACCGGGAGACGGCGCAACGGGAGTTGGGGGCGGCCGGGTGAGCCAGAGCCAGGTTCAGAACCGGAACCAGAGCCAGGTTCAGAACCGGAACCGGAACCGGGATCAGATCCGGAACCGGAGTCAGGTACTCGGCCGGCGGGCCATGGACGCGGCGCAGCGGATCACCGCCGAGGTGCTCGGTCCGTACCAGACCGCTGTCGTCCGGATGGGGTTCGCCGGAACCTGGCTCTTCTTCCTGGTGCGCGAACTCCCCCACCGTCATGAGCTTTACGGCCCGGACGGGCCCTGGAGCTGGGAGAGCGCGCACGCCTTCGTCGGGCGCAACGACGCCTTCACCGTGCTGTTGTGGTCGCGTGGCGACCTCTGGTTCGAACTCGTCTACGCCCTGGCGCTGGTCTCCGCCGCGCTGTTGCTGGTCGGGTGGCGGACCCGGACGATGTCGGCGCTCTTCATGGTGGGTGTGCTCTCCCTTCAGAACCGGTCGATCTTCATGGGGGACGGTGGGGACAACGTCATCCATCTGATGGCGGTCTATCTGCTCTTCACCCGCTGTGGACGGGTCTGGTCGCTGGACGCCCGGCGGGCGGCGCGGCGGCCGCCGGGGCGCGATGTCGTGGGGCCCCTGCTGTGGACCGTGCTGGGTGCGGCCCTGCTCATCGGCACCTTGGTGAACCAGACCGGCTGGCAGATGTACACGCTGCTCTGGGCCCTCTGGCTGGCGCAGGCACTCTGGTGGACGCTGGAGCGGCGCGCGCCGGACGGTCAGCCGAGGCTGCTGCTGGACGCTCTGTCCAACCTCCTCCATAACGCCGGACTGCTGGTGATCATGGTCGAGGTCTGTCTGATCTACGCCACGGCGGGCTGGTACAAGGTCCAGGGGTCGCGCTGGCAGGAGGGGACCGCCCTCTACTACCCGCTGAACCTGGACTACTTCACTCCTTGGCCCGCGCTCTCCGATCTCCTGGCCTCGGGGGGCGTGATCGTGATGGTCGTCACCTATGGAACGGTCGTCGTCCAGGTGGCGTTCCCGTTCACGCTCTTTCAGCGGCGGGTGAAGAACGTCCTGCTCGCGGTGATGATGATCGAGCATCTGGCCATCGCCGTGCTGCTGGGACTGCCGTTCTTCTCCCTGGCGATGATCGCCGCCGATGCTGTCTTCCTGCCGACCGTCTTCCTGCTCTGGGCCGGTACGAGGGTGGGACGCGGGCGTACGGGACTGCTCGCCCGGATGGCCTCGGCGCGGGCCGCCGTGGCGGCGCGTTCGTCCTCCAGCGCCCGGGGCTCGTCCCGGGCCGCGCCCGGGGCGGTGGCGAGGACGCCTGAGGTGACGATGGAACCGGATGGGGAACCTCCGGTACGGGACGGGGACAGCGGCGCCGTAGCCTGATGCGGTGAGTGACGACGACGCCTCGACGGCGGTACGACGGTGGCGTGAGGCCGAGGCGGAGTCCGGCGCTGTCCTGCTGGACGGGTTCCACACGCTGAAGCACGCCCTCCGGTTCGGTGCGGAGGTACGGGTGGCGGTCGCGGCCGACAAGGAGGCGGCGCTGACCCTCTCCCGGGAACTCGCCGACGATATGACCGCACCCCTGGAAGAGCTGCTCATCGAGGTCGACCGGCAGCGGCTGCGGGAACTGGTCCCGAGGGTGCACCCCACGCAGCTCGCGGCCCTGGCGACCCGTCGGGGGCGCGAGGAGAACCTCACAGTGCTGGCCGAGCGAGCCCGGCGGTCGCCCATCGTGGTCCTGGACAACCCGCGCAACCTGGGGAACATCGGGGCCGTGGTGCGGCTGGCGGCCGGGTTCGGTGCGACCGGAGTGATCACTACGGGTGATATCGACCCCTGGCACCCCAACGCCGTGCGGGCGGGGGCGGGGCTGCACTTCGCCACCGCCGTGGAACGGCTGGAACTCGACGACTTCCCGGAGGGGCCGCTCTATGTGCTCGATCCGGACGGGGAGGACATCCGGGGGATGGGGCTGCCCGATGACGCGCTGCTCGTCTTCGGGTCGGAGCGGCACGGGGTCTCGGCGCCGGTACGGGAACGGGCGACACGGCTGGTCTCCTTGCCGATGCGCCCACGGGTCTCCAGTTACAACCTGGCGACCAGTGTGGCGATGGCCCTCTTCCACTGGGGCGGGCCCCGTCCCGAGCACCCGGAGCACCCCGGGCATCCCGAGCACCCGAGTGCGCGGTGATCGGGGCCTGCGGCTGAGCCCCGGACGCCCGGTGGCCTGCGGCTGAGCCCCGGGGACGGGTCTCAGGTGCAGGGCCCGCCCGCCCGCTGTGCGCGCCGGGCGGGGTCCTCTCCGTACCGCCGTCATCGCCCGCCGTGGCGCGCGCTCCCTTGGACACGGGGAGCGCGCGCCACCAGGGGGGCGCGAGGGTCAGGCGGGGCGGCGGATCTCGATGACGCGGAAGCGGTTGGCGACGAAGGCCCCATCGGTCAGGGCCGAGTTCGCCGCCGGGTTGCCGCCCGAGCCGTGGAAGTCCGAGAAGGCGGCGGTCTGGTTGACGTACACCCCACCCGTGAGGTTCAGGGAGAGCTGCGCCGACTCGTCCAGACAGACCTCCTCGATCGCGCGCTCGGTCTCCGCCGACGTGGTGTACGCGCCGACGGTCATCGCGCCCTTCTCCCGGATCGTGCGCCGCAGCAACTCGATCGCGTCCGCCGTCGAGTCCACGGCGACGGCGAAGGAGACCGGGCCGAAGCACTCGGAGAGATAGGCCGCCTCCGCGTCCGGCTTGGTGCCGTCGAGCTTGACGATCACCGGGGTGCGCACGACCGCGTCCGGGAAGTCGGGATGGGTGATCTCGCGCGAGGCCAGCGCCACCTCGCCGAGACCGGGGGCGCCGTCGAGACGGCTCTTGACCTCGGGGTTGACCAGGGCACCCAGCAGTGCGTTGGCACGGGCGTCGTCGCCGAGGAGCCCGCTGACGGCGGCCGCGAGGTCGGCCACCACCGCGTCGTACGTCTTGTGGCCCGCGTCCGTGTCGATGCCGTCCCGGGGGATCAGCAGGTTCTGCGGGGTGGTGCACATCTGGCCGCTGTAGAGGGAGAGCGAGAAGGCAAGGTTGGAGAGCATGCCCCGGTAGTCGTCGGTGGAGTCGACGATGACGGTGTTGACGCCCGCCTTCTCCGTGTGGACCTGGGCTTGGTGGGCGTGGGTCTCCAGCCAGACGCCGAACTCGGTGGAGCCCGTGTAGTCGATGACCTTGATCTCGGGGCGCAGGGCGAGCGTCTTGGCGATGCCCTCGCCGGGGCGGTCCACGGCCAGGGCGACGAGGTTGGGGTCGAAGCCCGCCTCCGCGAGCACCTCACGGGCCACCCGCACGGTGAGCGCGAGCGGCAGCACGGCACGCGGGTGGGGCTTGACCAGCACCGCGTTGCCCGTCGCCAGCGAGGCGAACAGGCCCGGATAGCCGTTCCACGTCGGGAAGGTGTTGCAGCCGATCATCAGGGCGATGCCCCGCCCCGCCGTGGTGAAGGTCTTCCGCAGCTCCAGGGGGTCGCGCTTGCCCTGCGGCTTGGACCAGTCGGCGGCGGCCGGGGTGCGGGTCTGCTCGGCGTAGGCGTACGCCACCGCCTCCAGGCCACGGTCCTGGGCATGGGGGCCGCCCGCCTGGAACGCCATCATGAACGCCTGGCCGCTGGTGTGCATGACGGTGTGCGCGAACTCATGGGTCCGCGCACTGATCCGCGAGAGGATCTCCAGGCAGACCAGGGCCCGCAGTTCGGGGCCCGCGTCGCGCCAGGCGGGCAGCGCCGCGCGCATCGCGGGGAGCAGCACGTCGATGTCCGGGTGGGGATACTCGATGCCCAGCCGAGGTCCGTACGGCGAGACTTCACCCCCGGTCCAGTCATCGGTGCCGGGCTGGTCCAGGTCGAAGCGGGTGCCCTTGAGGGCCTCGAAGGCGGCGAGGCCGTCGGCGGGCGCGCTCTCGCCGTACCCCTTGGGGTGCTCGGGGTGGGGCGACCAGTACGCACGGGTGCGGATCGCTTCGAGGGCCTGGTCGAGCGTGGGCCGATGGCTCTCGGAGAGCCGGGTCTCGGTGAGCTGCATGGGGCGGACCAACTCCTCGTCGCGCTGGGCGGGGACGGAGGGACAGAGTTAGAGTAACCGAACGATCGGTCGGGACAAGGGGGGCTGTCAAGCCTGTGGATAACTCATCCGGGAGGATCACTCCCATGACCGTCATCGATCCGGCCATCGACGCCGGAGGCTCCGGCCGGCGCCCGGAATCACCGGTGTCACCGGTGTCCCCTGTGGCCCCCGTGGGTGCGGGCGACACCGGCGGCACCGGCAGCGCGGGGAGAGCAGGAGTCACCGGGGAACCACAGACCTCGGCGACCACACGGGACACGGTGGACACGCGGGGTCTGGTGGCCGTGGTGGGGACCGGGACCATGGGCCAGGGCATCGCCCAGGTCGCCCTCGTCGCGGGCCATCCCGTGCGGCTGTACGACGCCGCCCCGGGGCGGGCGGAGGAGGCCGTGACCGCCGTCGCCGCCCGTCTGGACCGGCTGGTCGTCAAGGGGCGGTTGACGGCGGAGGCACGGGACGCCGCGCGGGACCGGCTGCGCCCGGTCCCGGCACTCGCCGGGCTCGCGGACGCCACGCTCGTCGTGGAGGCGATCGTCGAGCGTCTCGACGCCAAGCGGGAGCTGTTCGCGGCACTGGAGGAGGTCGTCGCCGACGACTGCCTGCTCGCCACCAACACCTCGTCCCTTTCCGTCACGGCCGTCGCGGGCGCCCTGCGCCACCCGGGCCGCTTCGTGGGCCTGCACTTCTTCAACCCGGCGCCGCTGCTCCCGCTGGTCGAGGTCGTGAGCGGCTACGCCACCGACCCCACGGCCGCGCGGCGCGCCCAGGAGACGGTCACCGTCTGGGGCAAGACCCCGGTGCGCTGCGCCGATCTGCCGGGCTTCATCGTCAACCGGCTCGCGCGCCCCTTCTACGCGGAGGCGTTTGCGGTCCTGGAGGACCGTGCCGCCGACCCCGCCACCCTCGACGCGGTGCTCAAGGAGTGCGGCGGATTCCGGATGGGCCCGTTCGAGCTGACCGATCTGATCGGCCAGGACGTCAACGAGGCGGTCACCCGCTCCGTATGGGAGTCGTTCCACCGCAGCCCCAAGTTCGTCCCGTCCCTGGCGCAACGCCGTCTGGTCGACGCGGGTCTGCTCGGAGTGAAGTCCGGTCGTGGCTGGTTCTCGTACGGGGAGGGGGCCGAGCGCCCCCGGCCGCACACCGCCGAGGCGGCCGAGCCGCCCGCGTATGTGATCGCCGAGGGCGATCTGGGGGCGGCGGCCGGGCTGGTGGAACTGATCGCCGAGTCGCCCGTCGCGCTGCGCCGGGCGCCCGAGGACGAGCGCACCCGGCTGGTGCTGCCCGGCGGCGGTCAGTTGGTGCTCGCGGACGGCCGGACCTGTGGTGAGTACCAGGACGCCGTCAGCTTCGATCTGGCGCTCGACTACCGGACCGCCACCCGTGTGGCGCTCGCCGTGTCCCCCGCTACCCCGCGCCGTACGCTCACCGAGGCGATCGGCCTGTTCCAGGCGCTCGGCAAGAAGGTCAGCGTCATCGGAGACGTACCCGGGATGATCGTCGCGCGGACGGTCGCGATGCTGATCGACCTCGCCGCCGACGCCGTCGCCAAAGGCGTGGCCACCGAGGAGGACATCGACACGGCCCTGCGGCTGGGCGTGAACTACCCCAGGGGGCCCTTCGAGTGGAACCGCCGACTCCCGCCTGGCTGGGCGCATGACCTGCTGACGAACACCCATGAGCGGGTGCCGGGCGGACGGTACGGGCCGAGCCTCGCGCTCTTCCAGTACCCGCCGGCGGCCGGGGAGCGACCGGGCGGGCCGACCGCCGACCGGCAACGCCCCGGCGCCGCCCCCGACGACACGGAAGAGGACACCGACACATGACCATGACCACATGGGACACCGACGTATGACCACGGCCAAACGGGACACCTACACGCCCGAGACCCTGCTGACGGTCGCCGTGCGCGTCTTCAACGAGCGCGGGTACGACGGAACCTCCATGGAGCACCTCTCCCAGGCGGCGGGGATCTCCAAGTCGTCGATCTACCACCATGTGGCGAGCAAGGAGGAACTGCTGCGCCGCGCGGTGAGCAGGGCGCTCGACGCGCTCTTCGAGACCCTCGACGAGCCGGGGGCGGTCGAGGGGCGAGCGATCGACCGCGTCGAGTACGTCACCAGGCGCACCGTCGAGGTGCTCATGGCCGAACTGCCCTATGTGACGCTCTTGCTGCGCGTACGGGGCAACACGACGACCGAGCGCTGGGCGCTGGAGCGCAGGCGCGAGTTCGACCAGCGCGTCTCGGAGCTGATGCGGGCCGCCGCCGACGCGGGCGATCTGCGGGCGGACGTGGATGACCGGCTGGCGACACGGCTGCTCTTCGGGATGGTGAACTCGCTGGTGGAGTGGTACCGGCCGCATCCGGGCGCGGCCCAGGAGGAGGAGGAGCGGCTGGCTGGGACGGTCGTCCGGCTGGCCTTCGACGGGCTGCGCACCCACCGCTGAGGGCGTGCCGTAGGGGGTGATCGCCGGGCGGGGGCGCGTCACCTAGGTGACGCGCCCCGTGCTGGTGTCGCTGTCGGCCGACCCGCGCGGTTCCGGCCTCGGGTACGGGAACGGTCCGGCGGTAGGGTCCGTGGGCCGGTCCCGGGTCCCGGCCCGCCGTGGTTCGCGGGCCCGCCGCGCCCGTACGGGGCGCACCGGCCGGATGCCGGGGATCCGGCCGCCGGGCGGCGTGGGCGCGGCGCCGTCAGGGCGGGGTGGAGACGGGGGAGAGGTCGGGGTGGAGGGCCGTCTCCTCGAAGACAAGCAGGGTCCGGGTCGACAGGACCTCAGGGATCGACTGGAGCTTGGTCAGGACCAGCTCGCGCAGACTGCGGTTGTCCGGTGTGTGGACCAGGAACAGCACGTCGAAGTCGCCGCTGACGAGAGCGATATGGGCGGCCCCCGGCAGCGCCTGGAGCTGTTCGCGGACCGTGCGCCAGGAGTTCTGCACGATCTTGAGGGTGATGTACGCGGACGCGCCCTGGCCCGCCCGCTCATGGTCGACCCGGGCGCCGAAGCCCCGGATCACCCCATCGTCGATGAGCCGGTTGATCCGCGCGTACGCGTTGGCGCGGGAGACATGGACGCGGTCGGCGACGGACCGTATGGAGGCGCGGCCCTCGCTCTGGAGGATGCGCAGGATGTCACGGTCGATGGAGTCGAGCGGACGGATCGGCTGAGCCGGTTCCGCTGGGTGCGCGTCGGGTGCCGGACGGTTGCCATCCTCGGCCATATGTTCAGGTGTCATATCCCCCCGCCTCTCTGGCATGGACGACCTGGCTCCATCACAGGCTGTGGAGAACCGTTTGTCCACAGGGCGGGGGTGCCTGTAGCCAAAATGCGTCCACGACCGAACAATCGGTAGGTGAGGCACGTCATAGCCGTGCCGTCTGTCGCCGCTTCCCCGAGGAGGTGCTCGCCTTGCGAGACAGCAGCATGACGGTTCAGGAACCGCCCGGTGCCGCCTACCGGCTCGCCCCGCCCCCGGCCTGGCGGCCCCGTGTCGATGCCGCCCCGCTCCTGCCCGATCCCGAACCGTTCCGGGTGCTGGGTACGGACGCCGCCGCGGACACCGACCCCGAGCTGTTGCGGGCGCTCTACCGCCAGCTCGTCCTCGGCCGCCGGTACAACGCGCAGGCGATGGCCCTGACCAAGCAGGGCCGGCTCGCCGTCTACCCGTCGAGCACCGGCCAGGAGGCGTGCGAGGTCGCCGCCGCCCTCGCCCTGGAAGAGCGGGACTGGCTCTTCCCGAGCTACCGGGACACCCTCGCCGCCGTCGCGCGCGGGCTGGACCCGGTGCAGGCGCTCACCCTGCTGCGCGGCGACTGGCACACCGGGTACGACCCGTACGAGCACCGGGTGGCTCCCCTCAGCACCCCCCTCGCCACCCAGCTGCCGCACGCCGTGGGGCTGGCGCACGCCGCCCGGCTCCAGGGGGACGATGTCGTCGCGCTCGCCATGGTCGGCGACGGCGGCACCAGCGAGGGGGACTTCCATGAGGCGCTGAACTTCGCGGCCGTCTGGCGCGCCCCCGTCGTCTTCCTGGTGCAGAACAACGGCTTCGCGATCTCGGTGCCCCTCGCCAAGCAGACGGCCGCGCCCTCCCTGGCCCACAAGGCCGTGGGATACGGCATGCCCGGCCGTCTGGTCGACGGGAACGACGCCCCCGCCGTGCACCAGGTGATCTCCGATGCCGTCGCCCGCGCCCGGGGCGGTGGTGGCCCCACCCTGATCGAGGCCGTCACCTACCGGATGGACGCGCACACCAACGCCGACGACGCCACCCGCTACCGCGCCTCCGCCGAGGTCGAGGCATGGCGGGCCCATGACCCGGTGCTGCTGCTGGAGCGCGAGCTGACCGGGCGCGGACTCCTGGACGAGGAGGGGCGCCGCGCCGCCGCCGAGGCCGCCGAGACGATGGCCGCGCGGCTGCGGGAGCGGATGAACGCCGATCCGGTGCTCGATCCCATGGACCTGTTCGCCCATGTCTACGCCGAGCCGACCCCGCAGCTGCGGGAGCAGGCGGCGGGGCTGCGGGCGGAGCTGGAGGCCGAGCGGGAGGCCACACACGACCCCGCACACGGCCCCGAGCGGACGGGGGCGGACACCGGCGGCGGAGCGGGCGCGCCCGGCGGGATGGAGGGAAGGCGATGACGACCATGACACCTGTAGCGGCGACCGGGTCGCGGGTGAAGCCCGCGACCATGGCGCAGGCCCTCCAGCGCGCGATGCGCGACGCCATGGCGGCGGATCCCTCGGTCCATGTGCTGGGCGAGGACGTGGGGACCCTCGGCGGGGTCTTCCGGGTCACCGACGGACTCGCGAAGGAGTTCGGCGACGACCGATGTACGGACACGCCCCTGGCGGAGGCGGGCATCCTCGGCGCCGCCGTCGGCATGGCGATGTACGGACTGCGGCCGGTGGTCGAGATGCAGTTCGACGCCTTCGCCTACCCGGCCTTCGAGCAGCTGGTCAGCCATGTCTCGAAGATGCGCAACCGCACCCGGGGCCGGATGGGGCTGCCGCTGACCATTCGTATCCCTTACGGCGGCGGGATCGGGGGCGTCGAACACCACAGCGACTCGTCCGAGGCGTACTACATGGCGACGCCGGGGCTCCACGTCGTCACCCCCGCGACCGTGGCGGACGCCTATGGGCTGCTCAGGGCGTCGATCGCCAGCGACGACCCCGTGGTCTTCCTGGAGCCCAAGCGGCTGTACTGGTCGAAGGCGGCCTGGTCGGCCGAGTCCCCCGCCCCGGTCGAGCCCATCGGCCGGGCCGTCATCCGGCGCCCGGGCCGCAGCGCCAGCCTGATCACCTACGGGCCCTCCCTGCCGGTCTGCCTGGAGGCGGCCGAGGCCGCCCGGGCGGAGGGCTGGGACCTGGAGGTCGTGGATCTGCGCTCCCTGGTGCCGTTCGACGACGAGACCGTCACCGCCTCCGTACGGCGCACGGGGCGCGCGGTCGTCGTCCATGAGTCCACCGGCTTCGGCGGTCCCGGGGGAGAGATCGCCGCGCGGGTGACCGAGCGCTGCTTCCACCATCTGGAGGCGCCCGTGCTGAGGGTGGCCGGATTCGACCTCCCGTATCCGCCGCCGATGCTGGAACGGCACCATCTGCCGGGTGTCGACCGGATTCTGGACGCGGTGGCGCGGCTCCAGTGGGAGGCGGGTCACTGATGGCTCAGGTACTGGAGTTCACCCTGCCCGACCTCGGGGAGGGGCTGACCGAGGCGGAGATCGTGCGCTGGCTGGTCGCCGTGGGCGATGTCGTCGCCATCGACCAGCCCGTGGTCGAGGTCGAGACGGCCAAGGCGATGGTCGAGGTCCCCTGCCCATACGGAGGGGTGGTGACCGCGCGCTTCGGTGACGAGGGCACGGAACTGCCCGTCGGCGCGCCCCTGATCACGGTCGCCGTCGGCGCGGCGTCCCTGGAGGCGGCCACCGTCGGCGCGCCCGCGCCGATCGGGGAGGCCGCGCCCGTGACGGAGGGAGGCGCCGGGGCGGACCCGGACGCGCCGGAGGCGTCGGGCAACGTCCTGGTGGGCTATGGCACCGGGGCGCCCGCCGCCCGCAGGCGCCGGATCCGCCCGGCCGCGCCGGGTGCCGCCGTCCCGGCAGCTACCGTGAGTGAGTCCGCCTCCGGCCCGCGCGGGGTCCCCGGGGCCACCGCGCCCGCGCCCCTGGCGCCGGACACGCGTCAGAGGGTCGCCGGGGCCGTCCCCGTGATCTCCCCCCTGGTGCGCAGGCTCGCCCGGGAACACGGCGTCGATCTGCGGCGGCTGAGTGGTTCCGGCCCCGAGGGGCTGATCCTGCGCTCCGACGTGGAACGGGCCCTGAGCACACCCGAGGAGACCGCCGCGCCCGCCCCGCAGACCGGCGCCCCGATCGCCACCGGGGCCGCCGGGGCCACCCGGATACCGCTCCGTGGGATCCGGGGCGCGATGGCCGACAAGCTGTCGCGCAGCCGCTCCGAGATCCCCGACGCCACGTGCTGGGTCGACGCGGACGCCACCGAACTGCTGGCGGCGCGCGCGGTGATGAACGCCTCGGACGGCCCCAAGATCTCCGTGCTCGCGTTGTTCGCCCGGATCTGCGTGGCGGCGCTGGCCCGCTACCCCGAGCTGAACTCCACCGTCGACCTGGCGGCACGGGAGATCGTGCGGCTGCCTGAGGTCCATCTCGGCTTCGCGGCCCAGACCGAGCGCGGACTGGTGGTCCCCGTGGTGCGGGGCGCCCAGGCCCGTTCGGCGGAGTCGCTCGGCGAGGAGTTCACCCGGCTGACGGAGGCGGCCCGCCAGGGCGCGCTCACTCCCGCCGATCTCACCGGTGGCACCTTCACCCTCAACAACTACGGGGTGTTCGGTGTGGACGGCTCCACGCCCATCATCAACCACCCCGAGGCGGCGATGCTCGGCGTGGGCAGGATCGTGGCCAAGCCCTGGGTCCACGAGGGCGAACTGGCGGTACGGCAGGTGGTGCAGCTCTCCCTCACCTTCGACCACCGGGTCTGTGACGGGGGTACGGCGGGAGGCTTCCTGCGCTTCGTGGCCGACTGTGTGGAGCGGCCCGCCCTGCTGCTGCGCACGCTGTAGGGGCCGTGGCGCGGCCCGCCCCCTGAGGTGGTCGCGACCCGGCCTCGCTCACCGTGTGGTCGGGTTCCCGGTGCGCGGCCCGCCGGGTGAGGCGGCCGGATCCGGCCTCTCTCGCTGGTGAGGCCGGGACGCCGACGGCGGGGCCGTGTGCCGCCGCCGCGCGCCGGCCGCGCCGCGGGGCGTGGCGGCGGCCCGGCGCCGTGATCGAACGCCACACCCGCCACGTACCGGCCGGAGCGGGCTGGGCGGGACCGGCAGCCACCGATAGACACCGACGGGCACCCATGGCCACCGACAGGCACCGACAGCCATCGATGGACTCGGTAGGGACAGGTCCGTACGGAGGAGGGGAAGGCGGGCGCGATACTGCGGCTATGACGGAGACTCAGCAGCCCCGATCGCCGATCGCCGCCTATGACGTGGTGGTGCTCGCCGGGGGCGCCGCGCGCAGACTGGGCGGAGCCGACAAGCCGGGGGTCAGCGTGGGTGGCCGGGCCCTGCTCGACCGGGTGCTCGACGCCTGCCGGGACGCCGGGCGCACGGTCGTCGTCGGGGACCGCAGGGTCACCACGCGCCCCGTGGTCTGGGCCCGGGAGCAGCCGCCCGGCGGCGGACCCGTGGCCGCGCTCGACGCCGGGGTGCGGTCCCTCGACCCCGAGGCCGGGACGGTGCTGGTGCTCTCGGCGGATCTGCCCTTCCTGCGTCGGGAGACCGTACGGGACCTCCTGGGCGCGCTGACCGCCGCCCCTGGGGCGGAAGGGGTCGTCGTCCGGGACGCCGACGGTCAGGACCATCCGCTGGTGGCCGTCTACCGGGCCGAGCCGCTCCGCCGGGAGCTGGCACTGCTCGCGACCGAGTACGGCGGCCTCGGCGGGCTTCCGCTGCGGCTGCTGGCGGGGGAACTGGAGCTGACCCGGGTCGACGCGGAGCCGCTGGCCACCTTCGACTGCGACACCTGGGACGACGTCTCCGCCGCACGGGCCCGGATCAGGGAGCATGGCTCCGTGCTGGATGAATGGATCTCCGTGGTCAAGGCGGAGCTCGGGATCGACCTCGATGTCGACACCCCCCTGCTCCTGGATCTCGCCCGGGACGCCGCCCATGGGGTGACCCGGCCCGCCGCCCCGCTCACCACCTTCCTGGTCGGGTACGCGGCGGCGAGTGCCGGTCAGGGCGGGCCGGAGGCGGTCGCGGCGGCCGTCCGCAAGGCGGCCGCGCTCGCCCGGCGCTGGGAGGCGGAGGCCGCGCCCCCGGGAGCCCCTGATACCGCAGCCCCTGGTCCCGGCACCGTGGACCCGGACCTCGGACAGGGCGCACGCCGACCGGACCCCGGCCCCGGACAGGGCGCCTGATGACGCGCCCCGGGGGCCCGGACCCCGGCGGCGACGGTCTGGAGGAGGCCCTCGCGCTGGTGGGACCCGGTGCCCGGGAGAACGCCGGAGCGAGGGCCGCCGCAAGGGAGCGCCCTCGGACACGCGCCCCCCGGCACCAGGGCCTGTCCTGGCCCGAGGCCCATGAGCGGGCCGTCCACGCCGGTCGTGGCGCGGGCGGCCAGAGCGTCGACCGTGTGCCGCTGCCCGGCGCCCTGCGGCGCGTGCTCGCCCAGCCGCTCACCGCCCTGGGCGATCTGCCGTCCTTCGACACCTCCGCCATGGACGGCTGGGCTGTCGCGGGCCCCGGCCCCTGGCACCTGGGCGAGGGCCTCTCCCTGTTGGCGGGCCACAGCTCCGCGTCGCCGCTGGAGGACGGTACGGCGGTGCGGATCGCCACGGGTGCCCGGGTACCGGTCGGCGCCACCGCCGTGATCCGGTCCGAACACGCCCGCGCCGATGAGCGGCGTCGGCTGCTCTTCGCCGAGCGCACCGTGATCCAGGGGCAGGACATCCGCCCCCGGGGCCAGGAGTGCCGCTCCGGTGACCGGCTGCTGCCCGCGGGTTTCCCGGTCACCCCGGCCGTGTTGGGGCTCGCCGCCGCGGCGGGCTATGACGAGCTGGACGTGGTGCGCCGACCACGGGCCGAGGTGCTGGTCCTGGGGGACGAGCTGCTGACCGAGGGGCCCGCCCGGGACGGGCTGATCCGCGACGCTCTGGGGCCGATGACCGCGCCCTGGCTGAGCGCCCTCGGAGTGGAGACCCTCGCCACCCGGCGTCTCGGTGATGACCAGGAGGCACTCCACCAGGCCGTCAGTGGCTCCACCGCCGAGCTGGTGGTCACCACCGGGGGCACGGCGGCGGGCCCGGTCGACCATGTCCATACCGTTCTGCGGACGCTGGGTGCCGAACTGCTGGTGGACGGGGTCGCCGTCCGGCCGGGGCATCCGATGCTGCTGGCCCGCCTCCCCGCCACTGAGGGCCGCCCGGCGCGCTATCTCGTGGGACTGCCCGGGAATCCGCTCGCGGCGGTGGCCGGGCTGCTGACCCTGGTGGAGCCGCTGCTGCGAGGGCTCGGAGGAATGCGGGCCCCCCTTCCCTGCCGGGTGCCCGCACAGGAGGAGGTGCCCGGCCATCTCCATGACACCCGCCTGCTGCCGTGTGTCTTCCGCGATGGCTGGATGACGCCCGTGCGCTATGCGGGGCCCGCGATGCTCCGTGGGGTCGCCGCCGCCGATGGGCTGGCCGTGATCCCGCCGGGAGGGGTGCGGACCGGGGAGGAACTGCGGGTGCTGGAGTTCCCCTGGCGACCGATGGGCGGATCGGCCAACTGAGGGTGTTTCACGTGAAACACGGTCATGTTTCACGTGAAACGGCCGAGGGTGTGCTGGCCCCACCGTGGGCTCGCCGCCCGCGCCCGGCCGGGCCGAACCCCGCCCGCGAGCAGGGCCCCACCAGGTCCTCGCGGGCCGGTGGGCCGAGGTCAGTAGCTCGGTTCATCCCGGCGGATGGTGATCAGCCGGTCACCGAACTTCAGGCTCGCGCACTCCGGGTCGGTGTAGTCCATCATCCGCTGGTTGCGGATGACGGCCACCACCAGGTCGGCACACTCACGAGGAGAGCGCCCCACCTCGTTGTTGCTCACCGCGCGCTCGGCCAGATTCAGTCCACTGCCCCGGCGGGTCATCAGATCCTCCAGGGTGTCGGCCACATGGGGACTGGCCATCGAGACGCCGAGCAGACGGCCCGCCGAGCTGGAACTGGTGATCACGGTGTTGGCGCCGGACTGCTTGAGCAGGGGCACGTTCTCGTCCTCGCGGACCGCGACCACGATCGTGGCGCGCTTGTTGAGCTGGCGGGCGGTGAGGGTGACCAGGGTCGCGGTGTCATCGCGCTGGGGAGCGATGATTATCCGGCTGGCCGTCTGAAGCTCCGCCTTGATCAGGGTCTTGGAGCGGGTGGCGTCCCCGAGGACGGCGACCAGCCCATCGGAGCTCGCCGCGTCCACGGCCTTCTGCTGGGGATCGACCACCACGATCTTGTCCTTGGGGTAGCCCTGGCCGAGCAGGGTCTCGATCGAGTGCCGCCCCTTGGTGCCATAGCCGACCACGATGACGTGGTCCTGCATCCGGGAGCGCCAGCGGTGCACCTGGACCTGCTGACGGGTGCGCTCGGTGAGGACCTCCAGGGTGGTGCCGACCAGGATGATCAGGAAGAGCACCCGCAGCGGGGTGATGATGAAGATATTGGTCAGCCGGGCGAGATCGCTGACCGGTGCGATATCGCCGTAGCCCGTGGTGGAGAGGGTGACGGTGGTGTAGTAGGCCGCGTCCAGGAAATCGACCTTGCCGTCGGCGTTGTCGTTGTAGCCATCGCGGTCGAACCAGACCAGCAGGGTGGTCACCGTCAGCACCAGCAGCGCCATGGCCAGCCGCCGCAGCACCTGCTGGAGCGGGGGCACGGTGTCCTGGGCGGGCATGGTGATGGAACGCCCGGCCTCCGCGTCCTCCTTCGCCTCGCTGCGCGAGCGGTACCAGAGGGAGCGCAGGATCGAGAAGCGTCCTTTCCCGTGTGGGTGGTGTTTCTCGTCCCTCATCGCGAGCCCCCTAGCGGTGGTCCATCTCATCGGTCTGCGTGACCATGGTCCCCGATCAGCCCCGGGTCCACAGGGACCGGGGCGCCGCGTCGGGGCATGTCGCCCGAGGAGGTCGGCGAGGACATGGGCGGGGAGGGTAGCGTCTATCCGACCGTGGGAGGTTTCACGTGCGTGGACATACCGTCGTCGTCGGATACGGAACGAAAGGGCGGTCCGCGATCCAGACGCTGGCCGCGACGGGGCTGAAGAAGGACCACATCGTGGTGGTCGACCCCAGCGGCAAGGTGATCGAGGCAGCCGCCGCCGATGGCTTCGCCGGAGTGGTCGGGGACGCCACCCGTAGCGATGTCCTGATCAAGGCCGAGGTCCAGCGGGCCGGGCAGATCATCATTGCCACCCAGCGCGATGACACGGCGGTGCTGGTGACGCTTACGGCGCGCCAGCTCAACCGCGAGGCGAAGATCGTCGTGACCGTGCGGGAGGAGGAGAACGCCCCGCTGCTCAAGCAGTCCGGTGCCGACGCGGTGATCACCAGCGCGAGCGCCGCCGGACGGCTGCTGGGTCTCTCCGTGCTCAGTCCCAGTACGGGCGCGGTGATGGAGGACCTCATCCAGCAGGGCAGCGGACTCGACCTGGTGGAACGGCCGGTGATAAAGGCCGAGGTGGGACGCGATGTCCGGGAGACCCAGGATCTTGTCGTCAGCGTGGTACGAGGACACCGGCTGCTGGGGTACGACGACCCGGCCGCCAGTCCGCTGCGGCTGACGGACCGGGTGATCACGATCGTCCGGGCGGAGGGCACCGGCAGCGCGCGCACCGGCGGCGGCACGGGTGAGGACACCCCTCCGTCGTCGTCACCGTCCGTCTCCCCCGCGTACCCCGCCGTTCCCCCGTCGTCCTCCGCCGCGTCACCACCGCCCCGCACCGGCGAGGAGCGGCGTCGACGGGGGTAGCCTCGCGGCCATGCATGCGATCACGATTCCCGAACCGGGTGGGCCCGAGGCGCTGGTGTGGGCGGAGGTGCCCGATCCGGTGCCCGGCGAGGGTGAGGTCCTCGTCGAGGTGGTGGCGAGCGGTGTCAACCGTGCCGACCTGCTCCAGCGACAGGGCTACTACGATCCACCGCCGGGAGCCTCGCCGTACCCCGGTCTTGAGTGTTCCGGCCGGATCACCGCGCTGGGCGCGGGGGTCGCGGGCTGGGCCGTCGGGGACGAGGTCTGCGCGCTGCTCTCCGGCGGCGGCTATGCCGAGAAGGTCGCGGTACCGGCCGGACAGCTGCTGCCGGTGCCCCAAGGGGTGGACCTGGTCACGGCGGCCGCGCTGCCGGAGGTCACCACCACGGTGTGGTCCAACGCCTTTATGATCGCCCACCTCCGTCCCGGGGAGACCCTGCTGGTCCACGGCGGTGCCAGCGGCATCGGCACCATGGCGATCCAGCTCGCCAAGGCGGTCGGGGCCACGGTGGCCGTCACGGCCGGGTCGCCGGAGAAGCTGGCCCGCTGCGCCGAGCTGGGCGCGGACATCCTGATCGACTACCGGAAGCAGGATTTCGTGGACGAGCTACGCCGGGCGACCGGCGGCTCGGGCGCGGATGTGATCCTCGACATCATCGGAGCCAAGTACCTGGACCGCAATGTCCGGGCGCTCGCGGTCAACGGGCGGCTCGCGATTATCGGCCTCCAGGGCGGGGTCAAGGGCGAGCTGAACCTGGCGACCCTGCTGAACAAGCGGGCCGCCGTGACCGCGACCTCACTGCGGCGGCGTCCCCTCGGGGAGAAGGCGTCGATCGTGGCGGCGGTGCGCGAGCATGTGTGGCCGCTGATCGAGACGGGCCGGGTACAGCCGATCGTGGACCGGCGGATCGCCCTGCCGGAGGCGCCGGAGGCCCACCGTGTGGTGGCGGCCAGCGGCCATGTGGGCAAGGTACTGCTGCTGAACGGCTGAACGGCTGAACGGCTGAACGGCTGAACGGCTGAACGGGCTGGACCGCTCACCGTGCGACGGTGGCGCGGTACCGGCGACACGACGGTCGGAGCCGTCGCCGACCACGATCGCCGATGACCGCTGAAGGGCGCCGCCACGCCCGGTCACGGTCCGCTGTCACCGCTGGTGGCCGTTGGTGGCGGTGGGCTCATGCGTCCATCGGCCGCCGCGAGGCCGCCGCGAGGGCGCCGGGCCGGGGTCGGGCCGGGGTCGGGTGATCCGACCCGCGCGGGCGGAGGCCGGCGGGCGCCCCGGGGCCGACCCGCTCCCGCCGTCGGCTCCTCTGGTCCGCTCATGGCCAGTGGTTCCCCGGGGCGGCGCCACCGCTCCGCGTCGTCATCGCTTCCGGTCCCGGATCCGCGGGGATCGCCATCGATCCCCCGCGCGTCCGGCTACCGGCCGACGGACGGGCTACAGATACGGGCCCGACCGGACCGGACCGGAGTGCGGCGGCTCGTCCTCGTGGGAGGCGCCCGGCGGAAGGGCGCGGCGCATCTGCTCCAGCTGGGCGCGGGCCGCCATCTGCTGGGCGAAGAGCGCCGTCTGGATGCCGTGGAAGAGCCCCTCGAGCCAGCCCACCAACTGGGCCTGCGCGATACGCAGTTCGGCCTCGGAGGGGACCGCCTCATCGGTGAAGGGAAGCGAGAGCCGCTCCAGTTCCTCCACCAGCTCCGGCGCGAGTCCGTCCTCCAGTTCCTTGACCGAACTGGAGTGGATCTCCTTGAGCCGGACTCGGCTCGCCTCGTCCAGAGGAGCCGCGCGGACCTCCTCCAGAAGCTGCTTGATCATGCTGCCGATGCGCATGACCTTCGCGGGTTGTTCGACCATGTCCGTGATCGGGAGCTCGCGCGACTCGTCGTCGGGGCTGCCGCCGAGGGCCATACCGTCTTGGCCCACGATCAGGACGTGCGGATTCTCCTGTGACCGTTCATTGCTCGGCATCTCCATGCGGACATTGTCGCGTACCGGGGCGTTCGCGCGGGGCGCCCCTGGAGGAGAGTGATCGTCGTCGCACCACGCCCCGGCCGGGGGGAGAGCGCCGGGACGCCCGGGAACGCGAAGGGCGGGGCCGCACGGCCCCGCCCCTCCCGCCCCTCAGCCCACCTCGGTGCGCTTCCCAGCCCACCTCGGTCTCCCCCGGGTCACCGGGCTCCGCCGGGGCGCTGAGACCTCTTCTGGGTCACCGGCCAGAGCGCCGGACCACCGGCCGCCGTCAGTTCACCGCGCGACGGGCGAGGGCGCCCCGGGAGCGGGTGAGCAGGGCGGCCAGCAGCGTCGCGCCCAGCGGGACCACGATCAGCAGGGCCAGCAGCGTCGGCCAGGGGATCACGATCGGGACGAAGGGCATGCCTTCGGCCGAGCCGAAGCCCCGGGCCAGCTCCGCCTCGTAGTACTCCATCCGCTCCCGGCGGTCGGCCAGCCGCAGCCCGATCGCGGGCAGGACACCCGCCACCGACCCGAGGATCACACCCATCGCGGCCACCACACCGCACTGGAAGCCGCTGAGCGTCCGGCGTACCCGGGGCGGGGCGCCGACGGCGGCCAGCGTCTTCAGATCCGCCTCGGCGTCGGACTGGGCCAGCCCGGTGGCGATCCCGGCCGCGCCGATGGTGATCAGTCCGGCGAAGGCCAGCAGGGCGAGTGTGTAGATGTCGTTCTCGCTGGTGTAGCCCTCCTCGATGCGGAGCATCGCGTCGGAGCCGATCTTCTCCAGATCCCGTTCGAGGCGCTGGCGCTGCTCCGAGCCCGGCAGCTTGTCGGTGGAGTAGTACGCACCGTAGGCGACCGTCGACAGACGGGCGTCCTTCATCGCCTCCTTGGGGATGAGCAGCGGGATGCCGTAGGAGGCCCCCACATCGCCGGCCTTGTGGGCGGTCAGGGTCCGGATCTCGCCGGGGACCGGCTTGGACGCGGCCTCGGCCTTCTCGGCGGCCTTGAGATCGGTGATCAGCTTGATGCCGACCCGGTTCGAGGTGTCGAGGTAGCGGTGGTCGAAGGCGAGAGCCTTGCCGTCCTGGAACGCCTTCACCGTGGCGGGGTCGGTGATCCCCAGGACCTTCAGGATCGACGCGTCGCCGATGAGCATGTCGGTGTAGCCGTAGTGGCCGTCCATCGGCTCCTTGCAGCGCCAGTCCTTGGAGAGCTCGCGGCGCTCGGCGACCGAGTACTTCATGGCCGGGTCCTCGCCCGGACGGGCCGCGTCGCCGGCCCACAGCGGGCACTCGTTGGCCTTGGGCGTGACCAGTTCATAGCGGCCACACCCCTTCTCGTTGGTCGAGTACGCGCCGTACATCGAGCATCCGGGGCTGCCGACCACGAGCCGGTCCACATCGGCTCGTATGTCCACCGGGAGTGCCTTCTGGACGGCGGCGCGGATCTGCGGCACGTCCCGGGCCCCGCCCGCCTCCTCGACCATCACGGAGACGGCCCCGTGCGGCATGCTCGCCTGGTACTGGGCCCGCTGCTCGGAGTCGCTGCTCGCCGCGTAGGTCGCCACGGCGACCGTGCCCGCCACGGCCGCCAGGACGGCGGCGACCGCCGGGGCCGTGCGCCCCCGGTTACGGACGGCGTCCCGCAGCGCGAGCCGGGGGGAGAGCGGCAGGAAGCGCCCGATCCGGCCGAAGAGTCCGACCAGCGCCGGGGTCATGGCGACCACGCCCAGCTCGGCGATGGCGCTGCCCGCGCCCACGATGACGATGCTGTCGCTGAGGGTGGAGCCGTAGAGCGCGATGGCCGCGCCCAGGGCCACGGCGACCAGCCCGATCGTGGGCAGCACCCTGCTGGTGCGGCGGACACCACGGCGGCCGGTGAGGGAGGCGAGGACGGGCTGGCGGGCGGCGTTGACGGCCGGGACGAGCGCGGCCAGGAGCCCGGTGATCACCGCGAGCAGGGCGATGCCCAGCAGCTCCAGCGGCCGGATGTCCAGCGCCCCGAAGCGTTCACCGACCAGGTCCTCCATCGTGGTGCGCAGCGCCAGCGTCAGCACCATGCCCAGCGCGGTACCGACCAGGGCCGCGGCCACCCCGAGCACCAGTCCGCTGGCGAGCACGATGGCGCGGACATGGTGGCGGTCACCGCCGTTGGCGCCGACGAGACCGAGCTGGCGGCGCGAGCGCCGGGCGCCGACCGCGAAGGCGGGACCGGCGAGCAGACAGATCTCCAGCATGGCGAGGCCGACGACCGTGGCGACGACGGCCAGCGTCATCATGTCCGCCCCGGTGCTGTAGGCGTACCCTCCGTGGCCCTCCTGCTGGTAGAGCGGCACATCGGACCGGGCCGGCGGGTCCAGGATCACGGCGCGGGACTCGACCACCACACCCTTGGTGTTGATCTGCTTGACCATGTTCCACGTGAAACCACCGCGCAGCGCGAGCAGATGAGTGGTGTGGGCGTCCGTCGTGGGCAGACCCGCCTTCTCCAGCGCCTTGTCCAGCGGTGCGAGCAGCGCGTCCGGCAGGGCGGTGACCTGGTCGACCTTGAGCAGGCCGGGCAGCTCATAGGAGCCGACGATGGTGTACGGACGGTCCAGGGTGCGTGCCTGGAGCGTGGAACCGACCGAGAGTCCGCTGTTCTTGAGGAAGGACGTGGTGGCGGCCACCTCGTCCGACTTCCGCGGGAACCGGCCGTCGCGGAGCCGCATCATGCCCTTGACCATGCGGTCACTGGACTTGATCTCACGGATCTCGGTGCTCAGCAGACCGTGTTTGGTACGGAGCTTGGCGTGGCCCGAGGTGTCACTCAGGATGGTCGTGCCCGCCGGGATCGCCTTGAGCACATCCGTGGAGCCCTGGGGATAGGGCTTGTTCTCGAAGTTCCCCACGGGGGAGACGCTGTCTCCGTTGGGGGCCTGATACACGGGGACCCCGCCCGTACCGGCGTCCCGCATCCGGGCGTCGGCCCGTCCGATATCGCGGGAGAGCTTCTCGGCGGGGGAGAGTTCGGCGGTGCGCAGGGTGATGTCGGCGGCGCTGACACCGACGATCGGCAGGGCGAGCATCGCGAGGACGAGCAGGCTGCGGCCCTTGTTGCGCCAGGCGTCACGGCGGGCGATGCGTATCGCGGTCCGCCAGGCATGGAACCAGCTGTTCACAGTTCGGCCGCCCCCTGGCCGGAGTGGCCTGAGCCCCACACCGGCCCCGATCCGGAGCCGGAGAGGCCGGTCAGCAGCGAGTCGGCGTGGCTGCGGACGGTCTGGTCGACGACGGCACCGTCCCTGAGGAAGACCACCCGGTCCGCCCAGGCCGCGAAGCGCGGTTCGTGGGTGACGAGGATGGCCGCGGCTCCGGCGTCACACCGCGCGCGCAGCAGCGCGAGCACGGCCTCGCCGGTCTCGGAGTCCAGGGCGCCGGTCGGTTCGTCGGCCAGGACCAGTCGCCGCCCGCCGACCAGCGCCCGGGCGATGGCGACGCGCTGCTGCTGACCGCCGGACATCTCATCGGGGAAGCGGTCGGCGAGATGGCTCAGCTCCATCTCCGCCAGAGCGGCCACGGCCTCCTTGCGGGCCTTGCGGGCGGAGACTCCGTCCAGCTCACGGGGGAGGGAGACGTTCTCGGCCGCGGTGAGCGCCGGGATCAGGTTGTAGTCCTGGAAGACATAGCCGATGCTGCGGCGGCGCAGTGCGGCGAGGGCCTTGCGGTCGGCGGTGGTGATGTCGGTGTCCTCGACGATCACCTGTCCCGAGGTGGGCAGATCGAGCCCGCCCGCGATGGTGAGCAGCGTGGACTTGCCCGAGCCCGACGGGCCCATGACAGCGACGAGTTCACCGGGGAAGACATCCAGGTCGATCCCGCGCAGGGCGTGCACCTCGGTGGCGCCGCTGCCGTGGACCCGGGTCAGTTGCCGGAGTTGCAGCACAGGCTTCTGTGACTGCTGGGACAGAGAAGTGGACATGGTCAGGTCCCCCTAGGACGGAAGTGGTCGAGCGGCGGCTCCGGGGTTCGCGGGGGTAGGGGCGCGAGCCGGAGCGAGCGGTGGGAGTGGGGCGCGGGATGGATACGCGCGCCGTGACGACGGGAAAGAGTGACGCGTCGTCCTGACATCGGTACGTGGTGAGAAAGCGGTGGAGCGGAGAGGAGCGGTAGGCGGAACGAGGTGGGGCAGGCGATCGAGCGGTCGGGCCGCCCCGCCCCAGGGGTGGTCTCGGTGGCGGGGGATGGCCCGGGTGATCGCGTGATGACGGGCTCGGAGCCGCCGTGACGGATCGTGCGACGGGCGGTTCGCGACGCGGGATCACTGCGCGGGGATCCCGGGACGGGAATCACGGGACGAGCGGTGCGGGTGGGGTGGTGGGTGGGGACGGGGTGTGCGGGCGGGCGGCCGTGGGGACGACCGCGCGAGGGGCGGTACCGGAGTGCGGCGGCGGTACGAGGAGAAGGAGTGCGAGGAGAAGGAGTGCGAGGAGAAGGAGTTACGAGCGGTACGAGCGGTACGGACGAGGAGAAGGGAGGAAGAAGGGCTACGGAGGCGCGGGCGGGGCCGGGCGGCTGTCAGCCCCTGCGGAAGAGGCGGCCCGCCCGGCCCGCCGCGGCGGCCGTGCTGACGGGGGCGGGTACCCCGCCAGGGTCGTCATCACCGGGATCGGAGCCGAAACCGGATCCGGAGCCGGTGCCCGAACCAGGATCGGAACCGGAACCCGAACCCGGACCTGAACTGGGGCCCGAACCGGGGCCGGAATCCGAACCGGGACCGGAACCGGAGTCTGTCCTGGCCGCGCCGGGCCCGCCAGAGGCACTCCCGGCCGCCCCCTCTCCGGCCGCCTCCGGCCCCGCCCCGCCCACCGCCCCGGCGTCGGGCGAGGAGCGGGCCAGCAGGGAGAGCCGCACAAGCCGGACCTCGCAGTGGTCGAGCCAGCGCGCCTCGGCCTCCGTCTGGAAGATGAGCTGTTCCAGGACGAGCAGCCAGGCCACGTCGTCGCGTTCGCGGGGACCCCCGGTCTCGATCGCGGCCAGGGCCTGCACCTTGAGACGGGTGTAGTCCTGCATCGCCCTCACGGTGTGGTGCCGCTGGGACTGGATGACCTTGCGGATATCGACGCCAGGGGCACCGATCGCCATCGCCAGCTTGATGGAGAGTTCGTCCCGGGGCGGGCTGCTGCGGTCGACCGGGCTGGTGAACCAGTTCCGCAGCTCGTCGCGGCCGTGGTCGGTGATCGAGTACAGGACGTGCCCCGCCGTGTCCTGGCCGCCTTGGGCGACGAGGCCGTCCCGTTCCAGCCGGTTCAGGGTCGTATAGACCTGACCGACGTTCAGGGGCCAGGTGGCTCCGGTACGCGACTCGAACTCGGTGCGCAGTTGTGAGCCGTAGCGCGGCCCGTGTTCGAGGAGGGCGAGCAGCCCGTGACGGATGGACATACCGAGTATGTATACCGGGTATGCCGTCTCACTCCAACCGTCCCCAGGGGGAGTTGTCCTCTCCGTCGCAAGGGGGACCTGAAGATGGAATGGCCCGTTCCGGGGGCTCAGTGACGCCGTATCCGTACACCCAGGAAGCCGATGCCGAGGCCCATCAGCGCCATGCCGACGCCCAGCGAGAGGGGGGAGATCCGGTGCGGGGCCGTGGCCGGGGCGAGGGCCTCGGATCCGCGCTGACGTGCCAGAGCGGGATCCCGGGGGTGGGTGCCCGGGGGTGGGGAGACGGTCGCGGTGGCGGCCAGGTCGCCCGCCTCGTCCGCCGTGAGTGCCGGGTCGTCCATCGCGGGAGGGACTGCGCCAGGGTCATCGCTGGAGGAGGGTGGGGACGGCGGCACGGAACCGGGACGAATCTGTGACACATCGAGGGCCGTCGATGGATCAATCGCCCCAAGGTGCTCCTGTGGCCACTCCCGTCCCGGCCGTGAGCGTCCCTCGCCCGCCGATCGCCCGGCGAGCGACGGCCCGACCACGGGCGCGGGCCCGATGGCGGGCGGGTGCTCGTCCTCCCGTTCGGTCAGGGGAGGCGGTACGAGAACGGCTCCCCCGGCTCCCCCGGCGATCACCGCGCCCCCGGGTGGTGCGGGGGTGCGTACGACACCCACCAGGGCCGGAACTCGCTCTTCCGGCATGCGGGGTGCCACTCGGGTGTCCGGTTCGGCTCCCGCGACGGCCATCGCGCCCGCCAGTAGCGCCGACGCCGCCGCGAGGGCGAGGGCGCACCGTGCGCGGACCCCTGGAGTCATCGGGTGACCCCCTCCCGTACCGGTTCCGGCCGCGTGGTCCGCGCGGCCGCGATGGCGGTGGTGATGACGGACTCAGCGTCACACGACGTGATGAATCCGGCATCTCGGGAGGGTGGGTGGGGGGAGTGGTGCCGGGTGGGTGGGAGGAGTGGTGCCGGGTGGGTGGGAGGAGTAGCGCCGGGGTGGCGGGAGGAGTGCTGCCGGGGGGTGGCGGGGGTGCGCTGCGGGGTCCCGGTGATCCCGCCGGAACCCTGGCGCTCCGACCGCCCCCGTCGGGCCCGGCGCCCGAGCCCGTCCGGCGCCCGAGCCCGTCCGGCGGCCCGGCGGTCCGGCGGCCCGGCGGTCCGGCCCCGCCGGGCGGTCATGAGCCCGCCCGGCGGTTCTAGCTTCCGGACGACCTGCCCGTCGAGACCTTCAGTTCGTACTCCTGGTCCTCGGGCGTCACGGCGACCCCCTTCCCCGGGTACTGCTCGATCACCGCGTCCCGGGGCCACTGGGTGTTCTCCACCTCCGTGACCTTCCAGGTCCAGCCCGCCGCCCGCAGGCACTCCTTCACGGAGAGCAGGTCCTTGTAACGGAGATCGGGCGCGAGCACCTTCGCCGGGTCGGAGGTGTCCTCCATGGCCTCCGCACACCGCTGGGGGTCGATGGTGCGGGTACGGTCCGGCGCGATCACCGCCGACCCGCCGCCCTTCTGCCCGGCGCCGCTCCCGTTCCCGGCCGCGTCCTCGCTCGTGCCGGGGCCGCCGTCCCGGTCGTCGCCGGTTCTGAGCAGGCCCTGCGCCGCGACGATCGCCAGTATCACCAGCAGGAACACGAGCGCGAGCAGGGAGGCTCTCCGGCGCGTCGGTGACCGCCGGGGCGCGGGTCGCGGCGCCGGGGAGACGGTGTACGAGAAGGCGCGCGCGGCCGGGGCGGACGGCGGCCCGTAGCCCGGGCCGGCCGGATAGCCGTACGAGGGAACGGGCGCGGGGCCCGGAGCGGGCGCCGGAGGCCCGTAAGGACCCGGCGGGTACGCCGCGTACCCGCCGCCCATGCCCTGCCCCGGGATACCCGCCGCAGGCGCTCCTGGAGCCCCTGTGGCCCCACTGCCCCCACCTGCTCCCACGGGAGTACCACCTGCTCCCACGGGACCACCGCCCCCGTCGGCCCCCACGGGAGGGAAGACCGCCGCCGACACACCCGCGCCGCTGGGCAGCGCGGCCCCCGGCACGATCGCCGGCGGTGGCGTCCGCCCGGCCGCCGCGACCCGGGCGCACTCCTCGCGCATGGTGGCCGCGCTGGGAAAGCGCTCGTTCGGGTTCTTCCTCAGGGCGCGGGCCACGAGCGCGTCCATCGCGGGCGTGACCGAGCGGTTGACGCCGGAGGGCGCGAGGGCCTCCCGCTGGACATGGGCGTACGCGATGGAGAGAGGGGAGTCGCCCTCGAAGGGGAGGCGGCCGGTCAGCAGTTGGAAGAGCATCACACCGACCGAGTAGAGGTCGGCCCGCGCGTCCACCGAGCGGCCGAGCGCCTGCTCGGGGGAGAGGTACTGGGGGGTGCCGACGACCATGCCGGTCTGGGTCATGGAGGTCACACCGGACTGCACCGCCCGCGCGATGCCGAAGTCCATCACCTTGATGTCACCGCGCCGGGTCACCATCACATTGCCCGGCTTGATGTCCCGGTGGACCAGTCCGCTCTCGTGGCTGGCCTCCAGCGCGGAGAGCACCTCCGCCGTCACCTTCAGCGCCCGCTCGGCGGGCATGGCGCCGTACCGCTCGATGTCGTCGTGGAGTACCGCGCTGAGCGAGTCCCCCTCCACGTACTCCATGACGATGTACGGCATCGGCGCGGCGCCGGGGACGAGGGAGTCCTCGCCGGTGTCGTACACCGCGACGATATGGGGGTGGGAGAGCTTGGCGACGGCCTGGGCCTCACGGCGGAAGCGTTCCCGGAAGGACGGCTCGCGGCCCAGTTCGGTGTGGAGGGTCTTGATCGCGACCTGGCGGTCGAGCGCGGTGTCATAGGCGAGATGGACACGGGCCATGCCGCCCTCGCCGAGCGGAGAGAGCACCTGGTAGCGACCGCCCGCGAGCGAACCGCCCGCCGTGCCGCCCGGACCGCCCGCCGTGCCGTCCGGACCGCCCGAACCGGCCTCTGAACCGGCCCCTGAACCACGCGAGTCGGCCACGGAAGCACCCGTATCGCTCGTCACCCCCGGCCCAGCCGGGCCCGCCACCGGAGGTGTGCCTTCCGCAGGTCCCGAGGCGTGCTGTCCGAGGACGGGGTGTCCCGAGGCGTCATACCCGGGGGAGTGGTGTCCGGGGGAGTACCGCCCGGGTGCGGGGTGTCCGGGGGCGTTCGCCGTGTCCCCGGGGGTTTCCCCGCGCGTGCCGTCCTGGCCCATGACCGCATCTCCCCCTGGCGCGGCGAGCCGGGTGGATCCACCGCCCGTGGCCCGGCGGTCCGCGTTCCGACTCCCCGTGATCGCTGTGCTTCCTGTGATCCCTGAGACGGGGGCAAGTCTGCCTCAGGGGTCCGACACGTCAAGCGCCGAGCCCCGCTGGTGACCGTGAGCACAGGAAGCGTCCCGGTAGCGTTACAGCTGTGCCACGAAATTTGCGTGGCCGTGCTCACAGCGGGTTTGATGACCGGTCCATCTCGGGCTGGCCTCCCCTATGAAGGCTGTAGCGTGAGCCGAGGCTCTTCATTCACGGATATGACTTTCCCGGATACGACGGCGAGGACTGATGGCACCCGATCCCGAAGCTGATGGCGGCGGTGTGCCGGACTCCCCGGAATCCTGGGGGATCGACGGACTGGTCGGCGAGGGCCGCTACCGGCTGACGGGTCGGCTGGGCCGTGGTGGCATGGCGGAGGTCTTCGCCGCCGAGGACATCCGCCTCGGCCGTACGGTCGCGGTGAAGCTGCTCCGCGCCGACCTCGCCGAGGACCCCGTCTCCAAGGCCCGCTTCACCCGCGAGGCGCAGTCGGTGGCCGGGCTCAACCACCACAACATCGTCGCGGTGTACGACTCCGGCGAGGACATGGTGGCCGGGCAGTCCGTCCCCTACATCGTGATGGAGCTGGTCGAGGGCCGCACCATCCGCGATCTGCTGATCAACGCGGCCGCGCCGCCGACCGAGCAGGCGCTGGCCATCGTCTCCGGGGTGCTGGACGCGCTGGCCTACTCCCATCAGCACGGGATCGTGCACCGGGACATCAAGCCCGCCAACGTGTCTATCACCACCACGGGCGCGGTCAAGGTGATGGACTTCGGCATCGCCCGCGCGCTGCACGGCGCGTCCACGACGATGACGCAGACCGGCATGGTCATGGGCACGCCCCAGTACCTCTCCCCCGAGCAGGCGCTGGGCAAGGCCGTCGACCACCGTTCCGACCTCTACGCGACCGGCTGTCTGCTCTACGAACTGCTGGCGCTGCGGCCCCCGTTCACCGGGGAGACCCCGCTCTCGGTGGTCTACCAGCATGTCCAGGACATCCCGGTGCCGCCGTCGCAGACCTCGGACGTGGTGCCGCCGGAGCTGGACGGGCTGGTGATGCGGTCGCTGGCGAAGGACCCGGACGACCGGTTCCAGAGCGCCGAGGAGATGCGCGGACTGGTCCAGTACGCGCTCCAGATGCTCCAGCAGCAGGGCAGCCACAACGGTCACTGGAACACCGGGCCGGTGCAGGGCCCGGACGGCATGACCCAGTCGATGGGCCTGACCCGCGCGATGGGGGCGACCGCCGCGCACCATCCGGTGCACGGCAACACCGCGCAGGGGCCGATACTGCCGCCGCTCAATCCGGACGACGGCGGATACGACGGCGCGCCCCGGGGTGGCGGCGGTCGCCGCCGCGCCCCGGTGGTGCTGGCCGCCGTGCTGGCGGTGGTCGTGATCGTCTCGGGGATCGCGTACGCGTTGAGCAACCGCGACAAGCCCGGCGACAACTCCCCGCCCAAGGAGACCGTCAAGACCTCCCAGAACCCGGTGGCGCCCAAGCCCAAGCCGTCCGAGCCGACGAAGGAGACCGAGAACGACTCGGAGCGGGAGCGGGAGACCGGCGGGAACAACCAGCGGCCCACCAACGACTGGAACAACGGCAGCAACAGCGGCGGCAACCAGCAGCCGGAGAAGCCGACGAAACCCAAGGACGACAACACCGCCCCGTCCACGCCCAACAGCCCGCCGCCCAACAACAGTCCGGACCCGACCAACTCCGGCGACCCGGGCGACGGCTCCGGTGACCCCGGCGACGGCGCGGGCGACCCGGGCGACGGCGCGGGCGACCCCGGCACCGGACCGGGCGAGACGGTCGGCGAGCCGGGCACCGTCGACGGTGCCGAAGGCGGCGACTCCGCCTGACGGACACCTGCTCTGAGCGGGTCTGAGTGAGTCTGAGCGCGTACGAAGG